>NZ_CP034588.1:300000-457500 GCF_003970735.1 Silicimonas algicola | reverse complement strand
GCCAGCACGCCCCCTGCCCCGGACACCGCGGCGAGGAGCAGCATGACCTGAACCGGCGTCAGCCCTTCCGAGAACACGGCGACAGCCGACCCTCCCATCAGGCCTGCCGCCCAGAAGCCGTGACAGCGGTTCATGATCATCACGCCCGCGCGTTTTTCCAGGCGTCCGGCATAGACGTTCATCGCGACCTCATTGAAGCCGGTGACGGCGCCAAGCAGGACAAGCGACAGGAACAGCGTCGGCCCACTGGTCGAGAGGACCGGCAGGATCGCCGCGACAGCCTGCAGCGGGAAGAACGTCCAGAGCACGCGGCGCGGCCCGAACCCAGACAGGACGCGGCCCGCGATCTGAAGCGACGGGATCAACGCAATGGGCATCCCTATCAGCGCAAAGGCAAGCTGCCCCTTCGAAAGTCCTATGGTTTCCTTGATGACAGGTATCAGCGCCAGCCACCCGCCGATGGCGAAGGGTTGAAGCACAAAGATCGTCATGATGAGAAGTGTCGCCCGCGGCGCGTCCTGCCTGTCCATCCGCCGGAGATTACGCGACGGGCTGGCCGGGGGAAGTCACATTATGCGACGGCGCGTTTCACAGGACGCGGCAGGCGCATCGCGAGCAGCGCGAGAACGATACCGAGGTAGACCAGCGGCTCGATCTGGAACCCCTTCACCAGCATGACGAAGTGTATCGCTCCCAAGCCCGCGCAGGCGTAGGTCAACTGGTGCAACCGCTTCCAGCGCTTCGGTCCAAGCTTGCGGATCGACAGGTTGTTCGACGTGATGGCGACCGGGATCATCAGCACGAAAGCGAGCATGCCGATGGTGATGTAGGGACGCTTCAGGATGTCCGCCCAAATCTGCGAAAGGATCTGCACGTCGAGGACCAGCCAGACGGCCAGATGGCACGACACGAGCCAGAACGTCACAAGCCCAAGCGCCCGCCTGAACCTGACGAGGCTGACGCCGGTGACGTCCCTCAGCGGCGTTACAGCCAGGACGACGATTAAAAGCTGCAGGGCCCTCTCGCCAAGGGCATGCTCCATTGCCTTGACGGGATCGACCCCCAGTCCCCCGGTCAGGCCGAGGTAGAGATACCAACATGGCACGAGCGCACCGGCGACATAAATCGGCCAGGCCGGCACACGCTTGAGCTGGAGGTTGATGCGCTGCGCCGTGGTCATCAGTAGTTCTCGGCGAGGTCCATGCCATCGTAGAGAGACGCCACCTCGGCTTCGTAGCCGTTGAACATCAGCGTCTCCTGCCGACGCGCGAAGAGCCCTCCGCCAATGCGCCGCTCCGTTGCCTGGCTCCACCTTGGGTGATCGACAAGCGGATTGACGTTGGAGAAGAAGCCATACTCACGGGCGTTCGACAGGTTCCAGCTGGTCTCGGGCATCTCTTCCACAAGGCTGATTCGAACGATCGACTTGATGGACTTGAAGCCATATTTCCATGGCACGACCAGTCGCAGCGGCGCGCCGTTCTGGTTCGGCAGCGGTTCGTCGTAAAGCCCCGTCGCCATGATTGTCAGCGGATGCATCGCCTCGTCCAGCCGCAGACCTTCCCGGTAGGGCCAGTCGAGCACCGGATAGCTGACGCCCTCCATTACGCCAGGAATGACGGCCGTTTCGAACGAGACGTACTTTGCCTCGGGCTTCACGCCGACCTTGTTCAGAAGGTCCGCCAGCTCGAAACCCGCCCAGGGCACGACCATCGACCAGGCCTCGACGCAGCGGAAACGATAGATGCGCTCTTCGATCGTCATGCCGTCCAATAGCTGCGCGAGGGTGTAGTCCCCCGGAGCGTCCACAAGACCGTCGACCTTAACCGTCCAGAAGTCCGTGACCATGTCGGCGGAGTTCCGGGCCGGATCCTCCTTGCCCGTCCCGAACTCGTAGAAGTTGTTGTAACTCGTGATGTCGGCCCAGCTGTTCGGCTCAAGATCCTGGCCGTAGCCGGTCTTTACCGCGCCAAGCTTCGCGAGCGCCGGACCTGCTGCCAACCCCAAGGCCGCGGCGCCAGCGCCTGCCATGATCTGCCGGCGTGTCCGCCACATCTCCTTAGGGGTCACATCCGCCCGGGTGAGGTCGCTGATGTACCGGTGTGCCATGCTGTCTCCTCGCAATCTGTCCGGCAAAGATGCGCCGTGCTTTCCCCTCGGGCAATCCGTCTCACGCTATAGTCATGCCTTGCTGCTCGGTTGAAACATGACGGTGGATCACAAGGGATCACGCATTTGTCAGTGGTTCGCGAAAACTGCCGGGCTTAGCCCGCCGAGCATTCTCGTCAAGGCGCGAAACCCCATAAATTCATCTGATCTGGTGTGCTCATGCCTCCGTAGTAGCCACGATGTCACGCAGACATCCTCGCAATATGTACAGAGGAGACGCACATGCACCGCACTCTCATCGCCCTGGCGGCCACCACCGCTCTCGCGGCACCGGCCTTCGCCCAGGACAAGGACATCGTCGACACCGCGGTGGACGCTGGAAGCTTCACCACGCTCGTTGCCGCAGTCCAGGCCGCCGGCCTCGTCGATACGCTGAAGGGCGAAGGCCCGTTTACCGTCTTCGCGCCGACCGACGAGGCTTTCGCGGCGCTGCCCGCAGGGACGGTTGAAGACCTGCTGAAGCCCGAAAACAAGGATCAACTCGTCTCGATCCTCACCTACCACGTCGTTCCGGGCAAGGTGATGTCCACCGATCTCACCGACGACATGTCGGCCACGACCGTTCAGGGGTCGGACGTGACGATCGACCTCGACAACGGCGTGATGGTCGAGGATGCGACCGTCGTGACGCCGGACATCGCGGCGTCGAACGGCGTGATCCACGTCATCGACAAGGTGATCATGCCCGCAAGCTGATACTGCGGTCGTGTCCACGAGCAAGGGCGGGGATCTTCCCCGCCCTTTTCCTTTTGAGGAAAGCGGTCGGTCTTTTCAGCAGAAACTCCCATGGCAGAACCATCCCGGCGACATCGTCGCCCCGTGCGCAAAATAGAGCCAAAGCCGTTCCCCCGACCGCGTGGTGACGCGCCAGTAGTCCCGGATGCCGCTCCGCCAGTCGGGATCGTCCAGCCACCACTCCGGCGCGATCCTCTCGGGACCAAGAGCCACGCGTGTCTCGAGCGTCCGTCCGCGCCACCGGAACGATGCGGGAAGATCGGGGGTTTCCTCGGCCTGAACGATCTCGGGCCGCCACATCTCGAGCGGACGCGGGGCACGTGGCCTTGGCCACAAACCCGACGGTTCGGACCAGGCGGCCGCGAGGAGAATCGAGGTCTTCTCGGGAATATGGCTGTCGGCTGGATGAAGCCGCGTGATCGTCTCCAACCCGACCCGCGCGCCGATGCGGCCCAGAAGATCGTCCATCTCGACTCCGCCCGACCGACGATCGGCTCCATCGGCCGCCGCCTCCAGATGCCCCCGGTGCTGGTGGGCGTGGACCGGCTCGGTCGAGGCCGCGACGAGGCGGACCATGTCGATCCCGAACCCCGCATCGATGTCGTCGAGCTTCATGGTAAGAAGCGGCCGGATCCGGTCTGCCTCGAACGAGGGCCGCGCCAGGCCCACTTCGACCCACTCCATGCTTTGGTCGGCGCGATGACATTCCAGACGGATCCGTCGCGCGCCCTGCCCCGCGTTTCGTAACCTGTCGCTGAGAACGGGCAGCATCCGTTCGAGAGCGGCCCGCAGGTCCTCGGCCAGCCCGATCGGCTCGGGCAAGGTAAGACGGACGGCGAAATGGGCGGGAGGACGTGCCGGTCCTATCGGCTCTGGCTCCACCCCAAGTGCCTGGTCGAGACGACGCACGAGTTCGCGTCCGAAGCGACGCGCCAGCGCCGCACGGGGCTGGCCGGCCAGGTCTTCGATGCGCCGCAGGCCAAGGCGGTTCAGCATCGCGGCCAGTGCTCCGTCAATTCGCAGTGCCAGGACGGGTAGGGGCGCCAGCGCCGTGCGGGTCTGTCCCGGAAGGGCAATCGGTCCGGCCCGGTTGCCAGACGCAAGCGCCCCAGGGGCCGCTCCGCCCCGCTCCCAATGCCGGCGCTTGGCCGCGCGCGACCGCGTTGCCCGAGCCTCCTGCGCGATGTCGTCTCCCGACCTTGCGGCACCGCTCTCGCCGTCCGAAAATCGCGCGAGCGCCCAGGCCGCGCCAACCGTGTCGGCGACTCCCATGCGGACGGTGAGTCCCAAGGCGGCGCAGTCTCCGGCGATCTCGTTCATCAGGGCCTCTTCGCCCCCGAAGAGGTGGGCGCAGCCGGTCAGGTCAACGACAAGCCCCTCGGGCGGTTCTTCCGAGACCCACGGACTGTACTGCCCGGCCCACCTGCGCAACACCGCAAGGAAATCCGCCTCCTGCCTCGGGTTTGCAATCCGGGTTTGAAGCTCGGGGCACATGGCGCGCGCGTCCCGCAAGGGCTGGCCACGCACCAGCCCCGCAGCCTGAGCCTCGGCCGAAAGCGAGGTCAGCACCTGGGTGTTCCCGACCTCACCCGAGACCGCGAAGGGTCCGGACGGCAGGCCACGCGCCTCGCGCAGCCAGCGTTCGGCCGCGAGACGGGGGAACCACAGAGAAAGGATACGTCTCTGGGACATCGGAGCAGCGGGCAGCTATGTTCCTGTTTCGTCCCAACGTAACCATCCCCGCCCGCACTGTCGAGAGAAAGGCGACATGGACCGATCGGCGGACGGCGAGCCCATTATCGGCGCCCCTCCGCACAGAAGCGGTGGAACCGCAGGCCGAAAGCCGCGCTCGGCGGTGAACCGCGCGAATTCGACTGGGTCCCGGACTGGCAAAGCGAATGCGGATGCCTCAAGTCGAACCCGTGCGACGGGTCCGGAGGGTTCGAAAAATCCCCCTCCCCGGCCTTCCGGGCCCCGAGCACCTTCAGCCGCAGAACACCCTGAGGATCGTCCCGCTCCGGGCACCGAAAACGACGTTCGTTCGATCCGGAAGGTATTCCTGCGTCACCACGTCGGTGTCGGAATAGACCCGGAACTTCGGTCCCGTCGGAAAGGTGGTCGCCGCGACAGGCTGGCCGACATAAGGGCGGTACTCAGGCGCATCGCACAACTCGACGCCCCCGAGGCTGCCCAGGGGATCGTTCGCTCCGCCTCCCGCACCCGGAAGGTTTCCCCCGCCGCTCGAGAATCCCCCGTCATCGCCGGGACCGTTGTCATAGGCTGGAGTGCCGGCGCAGGCAGTCAGGAGGAGGGCGAAGAAAAGGCCGGTAACGGCATGTCGGGTCATCTGGGGTATCCTCGAACGGGTCGTGTTGATTTCGCCTTTCCGGTCGCGCAGGGTCAAGCGGAGTCCAATGACCGCACGGAAATGCGAACGAATGCGCGCAGCCCATGACGCAAGGCGCCGAAACCCGAAGCGACGAGACATGCTTCTTGGCTGATCTAACGCTACGCCCGGCAAGGCCAAGTGATCGCGATGCGATCTGGTCGATGCTCGAGCCGGTGTTCCGCGCGGGAGACACCTATGCCATCGACCGCGACATTCCCCGGGAGGAGGCGCTGGCCTACTGGCTGTCCGAACACGCTTTTGTCGCCGAGGCGGACGGCATTGCCATCGGCACATATTACATCCGTCGAAATTATAAGGGCGGCGGAAGCCATGTGTGCAACTGCGGCTACATCACTGCGCGACACGCCGAGGGTCGAGGCGTCGCACGGGCGATGCTGACGCATTCTCTTGACGAGGCCCGGCGGATCGGCTTCGAGGCGATGCAATTCAACTTCGTCCTCGCCTCCAACATCCGCGCCGTCGAGACTTGGACCAAGGCCGGTTTCCAGACAATTGGACGCGTCCCGCACGCCTTCCTGATGCCAGAGGGCGAGAAGGTCGACGCCCTCATCCTCCACCGCTTCCTCTGAAGTTACGTATTCTCAATGTACCCTTGCCATTCCGGAGCCGAGATCCGACATTCCCCACAACCCGAAACAACGAGCGGAGCCAGCCCCGATGGCCAACGACGACAAGAAAAAGAACGACGACAAGCCCGAGCTCGGCGGCAAGGCAGCGGATCTGTTCTTCAAGTCCAGAAACGTCCTCATCACGGGTGAGATCAACGACAAGCTGGCTCACAAGATCACCACGCAGCTCATCGCTCTGTCCGAGGATTCCGACGCGCCGATCAACCTCTTCATCTCGTCGCCCGGCGGCCACGTCGAATCCGGCGACATGGTCCACGACATGATCCAGTTCATCAAGCCGACGGTCCGCACCGTCGGTTCGGGTTGGGTCGCTTCGGCAGGCGCTCTGATCTTTGTCGGCGCCAAGAAAGAGAACCGCTTCTGCCTGCCGAACACGCGCTTCCTTCTGCACGAACCGCGCGGCGGGATCGGCGGGACGGCGTCCGACATGTGGATCCAGGCCGAACAGATCCGCATCATGCGGGAACGCTTCCACAAGATCTTTGCCGAAGCGACCGGTCAAACGGCCGAGAAGATTGCCAACGATACCGAACGCGACTTCTGGCTGAACACCGACGAGGCGATCGCCTATGGGCTTCTGGGCAAGGTCATCCGGACCGCCGCCGAATTGCCCAAGTAATGGTCGACCGCGACCGCCCTCTCTACGCCGTCCTGATCGATGCGGACAACATTCCGGCAAGGTTTGCGGGGGCGATCCTGAAGGAAATAACCTCCTTCGGCGAACCTGCGCTGCGCCGGGTGTACGGGGACTGGTCCTCCGGGCGCCTGAACAACTGGACGAAGGCCGTGCGTGATCTCGGCCTCGTCGCCCACCAGGAAACCGCGAATACCGTGGGCAAGAACGCGTCCGACATCGGTCTCGTGATCGACGCGATGGACATTCTTCACACCGGGCGCTTCGATGGAATCGTTCTGGTCTCTTCGGACAGCGACTTCACCGCGCTCGCCAACCGCGCGCGTGAGCAAGGGATCGATGTCATCGGCATCGGAGAGGCGAAGGCTCCGGAAAGCCTGCGTAATGTCTGCAACCGGTTCATCCTGCTCGAAAACATCATCGATGAGCCAGCGCCGGTCGAAAAGGGCACCGATGCAAGCGTGTCCACGAAGCAGAACCCCACGCAGGCCATTCCGCTGATCCTGAAGGCGATGGACAAGATCAACGCCGACGACGAGTGGTACGCACTCGGCCAACTCGGCCAGTACGTCACACGCGACAACCCCGACTTCGACCCACGCACCTACGGCAAGCGCAAACTGTCGGACCTGGTCGAAGGGCTTGCGCGCTTCGAGACACGGAAGATCGGCAACCAGCTCCACGTCCGACGGGTGGACTGAAGGCGGCGCCATGACCGGCGAGGCGTCGCGGAAATGGACTGACGATGAGCCTCGCGGATGGATACGGAAACACCCTGACGACCCGGTCGGCTGAGGCACGCGATCACTACGAGTCCGCGGTCACCCTCTTTCTCGGCGCAAACCGCGAAGGTCTCGCCGCTTTCTCGCACTGTGTCGCTGCCGACCCGCAATTCGCCCTTGGCCACGTTGGTCTGGCGAGGGCGCTGATGTCGGCGGGGCGCACGTCCGACGCCAAAGACGCACTGAAGACGGCCGAGTCTCTGGCCTTCGACGTCACGAGCCGGGAACGCGACCATATCGCGGCGACCGGGCTTGTCTTCTCGGGCCAGTCCGCGAAGGCGCGTCAGGCGATCCGTGCTCATCTTTCCGATCATCCCCGAGACGTTCTGCTGGCCCAGATGTGCGCCAGCGTCTTCGGCCTGATCGCCTTTTCCGGCGAGGCCGGACACGAAGCGTCGCTTCTGGCCTTCACCGAGTCCCTGCTGCCTCATTACGGCGAAGACTGGTGGATGATGGCAACCCACGCGGTCTCGCTCTGCGAGACAGGTCAAATCGCCGCGTCTGAAGTTCTGATGGCAAGGTCCCTCGCCCTGAACCCTCGCAATGCAAACGGCGCGCATTTCAAGTCGCACGCGCTCTACGAGCGCGGCGAGACGACGGCGGGGCGGCAATACCTCACCACCTGGGTCCAAGACTACGACGACCGGGGCGTTCTTCATGGCCACCTCAATTGGCACCTCGCTCTTTGGGCCCTGCATGACGGAGACGAGGGCGCCATGTGGGCCATCCTGGACGGAAGCGTCGGTCCGGGTGCCTCCAAGGGTCTGCCTATCAACATCCTGACCGATACCGTCGCGATCCTTCACCGCGCCGAGATCGCAGGCTACGCTGTCGATCCCCGGCGGTGGACTGCTGCCAGCGAATACGCCGCGCAGTATTTCCCGAACCCTGGCCAAAGCTTCGCCGACCTCCACGCTGCCATCGCTCACGCGATGTCCGGCAAGGGCGACCGCCTCGCGCGCCTGGCCGAAAGCTCCAGCGGCTATGCGGGCGACCTCCTTGCGCCCGTCTCGCTGGCGTTCGGTCACATTGCTCGTGGCCGGTGGAGCGACGCTCTCGACGCGCTTGTTCCGGTTCTGCCCGTGGCAGAGCGCTTCGGGGGCAGTCGCGCGCAGCGGGACCTGGTCGAACTGGCTTACGTTAACGTCCTGATGAAACTGGGTCTGGTCGAGGAGGCGCGCCGGACCCTGAAAACCCGCCGCCCTGTCCTCTCCGATGCCCCGCCCGTCTCAGGGCTCACATAGCTCTTCGACGCTTATCCGCGCGGCGCCACGCCATACTTGCAGAGGAACATGTCAACGGCGCTGAGCACCACGCGGTCGATCTCTTCGTCCGTCGGACGCTCACGCAGACCCAGAACCATCGGCAAGTGAAGGCCGGCCTTGCAAAGCTCGGCGAACTGGTCGGCCGCAAGGTCGAGATCGTCGATCCGCAACGTGCCGGCCTCTACGCCCTTGCGCAGGAAATCCTTGAGGATCTCGCGTACCTGCGCCGGACCCGACGCATAGAAATCGCGACCGATCTCGGGAAACCGCTGGCTTTCGCCAACCACGATGCGGTGAACCTGAAGACCCACGTCCGACACGAAGAATCGCACCATGCGACCCGCGGCGTCGGCCAGCCCCTCGGCGAAATCGCCGCTGCAACAGATCCGTGCGGCAGCATCCTCGGATTGCGCCTTGCATTCGCACTTTGCGACTTCGAGGAATAGCAGCCGCTTGTCAGGGAAATAGCTGTAAAGCGTCGCCTTCGATACGCCGGCCTCGCGGACGATATCGTCGACGCTGGCGCCTTCGAATCCGTCACGCAAGAAAACCGTCCGCGCGCCGCCCAGGACCTGATCCCACTTGCGGCCCTGTTTCAAAGTCGTGTCGGGAGCGTTCATGGCGTCCTCATCCTGCCTTCCCGAAATATAAACTGTCCGGTTCAGTTTTTACAAGTTCCGCACACGCAGGCGTCATCGCGCTCTTGCCCATCGCCACAGCTTCTCTACATTGGAACCATTCTAAGAAAGACATCATCATGATCCCGGGCATCGCCAGCCGCCGCCGCTTCTCCGACCTCTCAGAGCAGGAAGTGCTGGCCCTCGCCATTTCGTCCGAAGAGGACGACTCGCGGATCTACCGCACCTATGCCGAACGCCTTCGCGCAGAGTTTCCGGCCTCGGCGGCGATCTTCGACGGCATGGCGGTCGAAGAGGACACGCACCGCCAGCGCCTGATCGAGTTGCATCGCAAGCGCTTCGGTGAAACGATTCCCCTTATACGGCGTGAGCATGTCTCGGGTTACTACGCCCGCAGACCCGTCTGGCTGATCGAGAACCTCGGCATAGAGCGCATCCGCGAAGAGGCCGAAACGATGGAGCGCGACGCCGAGCGCTTCTATCGCACGGCCGCCGCCCGCACGACGGATGCGGAAACGCGAAAGCTCCTCGGCGACCTCGCGGCCGCCGAAGCCGGCCACTCCGCCAAGGCCGACGCGTTGGTGGAAACCCATCTCGACGAGGGCGCACGCGAGGATGAAGGCCGGGCGGCGCATCGTCAATTCGTGCTGACCTGGGTGCAGCCCGGGCTCGCGGGTCTTATGGATGGCTCGGTCTCGACCCTCGCGCCGATCTTTGCGACCGCCTTCGCCACGCAGGATCCCTGGACGACCTTTCTCGTGGGTCTGGCGGCGAGTGTGGGGGCGGGCATCTCCATGGGGTTCACCGAGGCCGCTTCCGACGACGGCGCAATTTCGGGCCGCGGGTCGCCGGTCAAGCGCGGGATAGCGTCCGGGGTAATGACCGCTCTCGGCGGGCTCGGCCACGCGTTGCCTTACCTCATCCCGCATTTCTGGACCGCAACGATGATTGCGTTCGTCGTCGTCTTCATCGAGCTTTGGGCCATCGCCTGGATCCAGAACCGTTACATGGAAACACCGTTCTTCCGCGCCGCCTTTCAGGTGGTGCTCGGCGGCGCGCTGGTGCTGGCGGCGGGCATTCTCATTGGATCCGGTTGATCACTCCACGACGACCCTGCCGAAGGCCTCCTTCGGCGGCACGGCCTGATCGCGGACATAGATTTCGTAGACGCCCGTCCGCATCGGGTGGAAGCTGAAGCGCGCCGAACCAGCGTCGTCGCACTCGATGGCGCGGAAGCTCAGGCCCTGAGTGTAGAATTCGATATCGACGCCACCGACAGACAGCACCCGGATGTGTGCGTTCTCTAGAAGCTTGGTTGCTTCGAAGTGGAGGCCGGTTTCGGACGTCAGCTTTTCGGGGCAGACGACGTTGAAGCGATAGTAGCCGCCGTTCGCGAGCGTGAACTCCTCGGGCGAGAGCACTGGCGTTCCGTCCTCGCCATGGGTGATCTCCATGAATATGTCCTCTGGGGCACCTGATCCAACGCGGCCCGATTCCTGCTGCGCCGTCGCGGCGGATGCCGCCAGACAGAGAATCGCAGCCGCTGTCCTGAAGGTGAAAGCCATGCGTGATCTCCTCCATTTGCGTAGTTCAAACTGTCCGGTTCCGGCGGCCGACTGACAATTGGGACCAAAGTGGCGGCAGACGGAGGACCCGACCGTGGACATAGTCGGTGCATGAGACGTCTGCTTCCGGTCGCATGCCTGCTCTTCGCCCTTCCGGTACTTGCAGCCGAGACGGGGGCGGTCGAACGCCTCCTTGCCGAAAACCAGTGCCGCGACTGCGACCTGCGCGAGGCCGATCTAGCAGGCGCGAACCTGAAAGACGCCTATCTGACCTATGCCGTCTTCGACGGAGCCGATCTGACCGGCGCGGACATGAGCGACACCTTCATGCCCTTCGTCCGGTTCGAAGGGGCCGACATGACGGGAATCATCTTTGACGGAGCCAACGCACGGCAGGCAATCCTGACCGGTGCGACGTTGCGAGGTGCCTCGTTGAAGGCGGCGGCCCTGCCGCAAGCCTCCTTGACAGAAGCGGACCTGACGGAGGCTGATTTGACCTCCGCCGTCCTGTCAGGCGCCAACCTGGGTCGCGCCAACCTGACAGGCGCGGTCTTGCGCGGTGCCGATCTGTCCGGCGCGGTGTTGTCGGGAGCCGACCTGACAGACGCCGATCTGACAGACGCGGCTATGCGGGCAGCCGGTCTGAAGGATGTGACGTTCTGCCGGACAATCATGCCGGACGCTTCGACCCGCAGCGACGGCTGTCCCTGAGCCTCAGCCGACAGGGGCCTCGCGGTCGTAGGCCTCGATGATCTTCGCCACCAGCGGATGCCGCACCACGTCCTTCGCCGTGAAGTAATTGAAGGAAATCCGCTCGATGCCGGTCAACAGCCTTTCGGCGTCGGACAGTCCCGAGGTTACGCCGCGAGGCAGATCGACCTGCGTGCGGTCACCGGTGATGACCATTCGGCTGCCTTCCCCGAGACGGGTCAGGAACATCTTCATCTGCATCTGCGTCGCGTTCTGCGCCTCGTCGAGGACGACGAAGGCGTTGGACAGCGTGCGTCCGCGCATGAAGGCCAGGGGTGCGATCTCGATCCGCTTCTCCTCGATCAGCTTCTGTAGCTGCTTGCCGGGAAGGAAGTCGTTCAGAGCGTCGTAAAGGGGCTGCATGTAGGGGTCGATCTTGTCCTTCATGTCACCCGGCAGAAAGCCCAGACGCTCCCCCGCTTCGACGGCGGGGCGGGACAGGACGATGCGGTCGACGTGTCCACCCATGAACATGTTCACGCCCACGGCCACGGCGAGATAGGTCTTGCCCGTGCCCGCAGGTCCGATTCCGAAGGCCATCTCGTTGGCGAACAACTCGCGCACGTAGGATTTCTGCGCCTCGGTCCGGGGTTCGACCGTCTTCTTGCGTGTCTTGATCTCGACCCGACCGCCCTTGAAGAGCTCCATCTGGCCCGCAGGCTCGGCGTCAGGCGCAACCCGGGCGCCGCCCATCCGGATCTCGGCGTCGATGTCCCCGGTCGTCAGCTCGCGCCCCGCTTCCAGACGTTCGTACAAGGCCTGAAGGACTTCGGCCGCCCGTCCGATCGCTCCAGCCTCGCCGAAGACAGCAAGCTGATTTCCCTGATGGACGATCTGAACCGACAGCGCTTCCTCGATCTGGACGAGGTTGCGGTTGAGCTCACCGAAGAGCTCGATCAACAGCCGGTTGTCTGGAAATTCAAGCCGCGTCTCGAGGACGTCGGCTGGCGTGGCGGGGACGTGCGGGGTCAGGACGCCTATGACCAAATATCGGATCTCCGAGTCGATGCCTCTGTGTGCCAATGCTGCATATGCAAGCATGGGTCTGCAAGGATATCTCGGTCAGTGCTGTGAAAGTTCCACGACATGTTGCGGGGAACTGCCCGCACATTGGTTCATCTCATCCGATGACCGCCTGAAAACCGCGCTAGTACTGCGCCACTTCCCGCGAGCTCAACTCGACCTCGGCACGGTCAGAGAAGGCGACCAAGCTTCCGCCGATCAGGGCCATGACCGCCAAGCACAGTCCCACCAAGCCACCAAGCAGCACCGTCCAGTCGATGGTCACGTTTCCGTCTTCGGATCGGGCAAAGTCCTCGATAACTTTCGAAGTCCTCGCGATAAGCCGGTTCACCATTATTTTCTCCAACGTCCGGGGCATCCCGTCCTCTAGGGAAATGATGCACGGATGAAGCGCCAATAAGGCCCCTCGACGGTCACTCTGTGTCGCCGGTTTCCGGTCGTGCTCAAATCTCGCCTTTGAGAGAGTTACTGTTCGATGACACGATACGCACCGGCAGGATGTCGCCGCGTTCGACGCCGGTCGTCTGCACATGAACTGCATGAAGATATTCGGACTTTCCGACCATCTGCCCCGCCATTCGACCCGGCTTCTCGAAGAGAACGCGCACTGTCCGGCCGACCATGGCGTCCTGTGCCGCCCTCTGCTGGCGTCCAATCAGCGCCTGAAGCGTCTGCAATCTCTCGTCCTTGACGTCTTCTGCCACCTGCACGCGCTCTGCCGCCGGCGTACCGGGGCGGGACGAATACTTGAAGGTGTACGCCTGCCCGTAGCCGACGCTCTCGACCAGGCCGAGCGTGTCGGCAAAATCGGCATCCGTCTCGCCCGGGAAGCCCACAATGAAATCTCCGGACAGCATGATGTCCGGCCGTGCCTCCCGGATGCGAGTGACCAACCGAAGATAGTCGTCGGCCGTGTGCTTGCGGTTCATCGCTTTCAGTACGCGGTCAGACCCTGACTGCACCGGCAGGTGCAGGTAGGGCATTAGCTTCTCCACCTCGGCGTGGGCCGCGATGAGGGCGTCGTCCATGTCGTTCGGATGGCTGGTGGTGAAGCGGATCCGGTGCAGCCCGTCAATCCGGGCCAGATCGCGGATCAGACCAGCCAGGCCTGCCTCGTGACCATGATAGGCGTTTACGTTCTGACCGAGGAGCGTGATCTCGCGCACGCCTCGTTCAACCAGATCCCTCGCCTCCAACAGGACGCGGTCCGCGGCGCGCGAGACTTCTATGCCCCGGGTGTAGGGCACGACGCAGAAGGCACAGAACTTGTCGCAGCCCTCCTGCACCGTGAGGAAGGCCGTCGGACCGCGCTGCGATTTCGGCCGCGCTCCCAGACGGTCGAACTTGTCGTCCTCGGGGAAGTCGGTGTCGAGTGCCTTGCGACCGCGACCGGCGCGCGCCTCGAGCTCGGGAAGCCGGTGGTAGCTCTGCGGCCCCACGACCAGGTCCACGAGCGGCTGTCGCGCCATGATCTCAGCGCCCTCGGCTTGCGCAACGCAACCTGCAACGCCGATCTTCAGGTCGGGCTTGGCTTCCTTCAGCGGGCGCAGGCGGCCCAGTTCCGAATAGACCTTCTCGGCGGCCTTCTCGCGGATGTGGCAAGTGTTCAGAAGGATCATGTCGGCGTCGGCGGCGGTGTCCGTGGGGATATATCCCTGACCAGCAAGCGCTTCGGCCATGCGTTCGCTGTCGTAGACGTTCATCTGGCAGCCGTAGGTCTTGATGAACAGCTTCTTCGGCTCGGACATGGAGACCCCTTTCCGTCAGGCCAAGCGTCCTACACGCCGCCCGGCTTCTTGCCAAGGGCGGCGACCGCATGACACAAAGTCGGCGCGACGGGGCAAGCGGTGGTGGTGGGGGAGAAGATGCGCTTTTCGGGCCTCGACGCCCTGATGAGAGATGACGCCATCCAAAAGGCCAAAGGCCCGGTCGCTGTCGTCATCGCCGAGGATGAGGTCGAAGTCGCCGCGACGCTGCGCCACCACGCGGGTCAAGGATTTCGCACCTTGATCCTCCTTGCGCCTTCGGAGCTGACCGTCGAGGCCGATGCCCAGGCACTGGCGATCCGGGTCGATTATCCGACCATGAAGCTCGGTGCGACGGTCGAGGCTGTGAACGCTATCGTGCGGGGTCTGCCCGAAAAGACGTGGTTCTTTTACTGCTACAACGCCGAGTTCCTGTTCTTCCCGTTCTGCGAGACCCGTGCCGTGGGCGAGATGCTGGCCTTCCACGCCGAGGAACGGCGGTTTTCGATGCTGACCTATGTCATCGATCTCTACGCCGCCGATCTGAGGCGCGCGGACGACGCCGTCTCGCTGGCGGACGCGCACCTCGACAGGTCCGGCTACTACGCTCTGGCGCGCCAACGGGACGACGGCCTGAAAGACCGGCAGCTCGATTTTTATGGCGGACTGCGCTGGCGGTTCGAAGAGCACATCGACGAAAGCCGCCGCCGCATCGACAGGATCGCGCTGGTGCGGACGAGGAAGGACATAGCGCTTCGGCCCGATCACACCTGGTCGGACGAAGAGCTGAACACCTACTCCTGCCCCTGGCATCACAACCTGACGGCGGCCATCGTATCTTTCCGGACGGCGAAGGCGTTGCGCCTCAACCCCGCCAGCCGCTTCGACATCGACACCTTCCGCTGGCATAACTCGGCGCCCTTCCAATGGCGCTCGCAGCAGCTTCTGGACCTGGGTCTGATGGAGCCCGGACAGTGGTTCTGACGATTGACGGCACCGCGCCGGCCGCAGCGAGGCACCACTCGCTTACCGGCCGATTGCTGCCTCGAACCGATCCACCGGAAACACGGGGGCGAGGATGGAGCGAAGCTCGTGGCGGCGCGGGTGGCCGGGGTTTGCGAGCGTAAAGCACACGAAGTCCTCGACCAGCGCCGCCTGTTGCTCGAACCCGTAGGCCCAAAAGTCCTCGGTGCCCGGAGGGGCGTAATAGGGGTCGGCGATACGCCAGCTCTCGGCTACGGCGCGGGCGGCCGAATAGCCGGTCTCGGCCCGGTTCTGCCACTGCCAGACATGGGTCAGCTCGTGCGCGAAGATGAGAGCGTGGGGAATACGCAGCGCACGAGGCCAGGTCATCGCCATGTCGCCGGAGTAGAGACCGCCCTCGAAGTGAACGCGGTCGCGAAAGGCGAAGGCCTGAGGAGGCTGCGCGCCGCGCGGCTGGGGCGTGCGGACGCAGGCCTTGTCGGTCGCCTTGACCTCGACGAAGCCTCTTGCAACCGTCGGATGGGCCGGGGTTATGCCCAGCCCAAGCGCGACGCGCACCCGCGAGGTATCGAGAGAGGGACCGAAAAGGTCCTTGGCGAAGCGTGTCTCGTCCTCGGTCATGGGGCGCGCGCAACCGGCGGTCAGAACGATCATACAAAGTGCGACGAGACGTACGGCTGCGCGCAACGGGATCAGCCCTAAAGCATCGCCGGGACGACGAGGTCGGGCGGCCGGTGGCCGTCGTCGAATGTCTTGATGTTGATGATGACGCGCTCGCCCATTTCCAGCCGGCCCTCCACGGTGGCCGATCCCATGTGCGGCAGGAGGACGACGTTCGGCAACTCGCGCAGCCTCGGATTGAACTCGGTCCCGTGTTCGAAGACGTCGAGGCCTGCCCCCGCGATTTCGCCCGCCCGCAGCATCCGGGTAAGCGCATTTTCGTCGATCACCTCGCCCCGGGATGTGTTCACGATGACGGCGGTCGGCTTCATCAGCTTGAGGCGTCGGGCGTTCAGCAGATGAAAAGTCGACGGCGTGTGCGGGCAGTTGATCGAGACGATATCGACGCGCGATACCATCTGGTCCAGGCTCTCCCACCAGCTCGCTCCCAGGTCCAATTCCACCTCGGGCCGAAGACGGCGGCGGTTGTGATAATGAACCTCCATGCCAAAGGCGACGGCGCGGCGGGCCACAGCCTGACCGATGCGGCCCATGCCCAGAATGCCCAGCCTGCGTCCTCGCAGGCGCCCGCCCAGAAACGCCGTCGGAGCCCAGCCATCCCAATCGCCTTTCTGCATCACGGCCATGCCTTCCGGCAGGCGACGTGTGACAGACAGGATCAGCGCCATCGTCATGTCCGCCGTGTCCTCGGTGACGACTCCGGGCGTGTTCGAGACGAGGATGCCGCGCTGGCGCGCGGTGGTGACGTCGATGTGGTCGACACCCGCGCCGAAGTTCGCGATGAGCTTCAGCCGATCGCCCGCCTGCGACAGGAGCGCGGCATCGAGGGGGTCGGTCAGCGTCGGCACCAGGACATCGGCCTCACGCATCGCCGAGGCCAGCGCCTCGCGCGGCATCGGCCGGTCCTCAGATCGCAGGGTGACATCGAAAAGTTCGGCCATGCGCCGTTCGACCGCTTCTGGCAGGCGTCGCGTGACGACCACACTCAGGCGCTTGTCGGGCATATGGACGGCTCCTCGTGTCTTTCCTTGTCCGGCGCTTGCTGGCAAAGTGTCAAGGAACCGAACTCGGCACAAGACGCCTTTCCGGGGTGCGCCGAAACGAGCAGGTGAACGACGATCCGCAAGGCAGCCGCCCTCTTTCTGTGCGCCCTCCTGTGTCTGCCTGCGGCGGCCGAGGAGCGCGGCAAGGTCACGAACCTGCCGATGCCGCGGTTCGTCTCGCTGAAGGCCGACGAAGGCAACGCGCGGCGCGGACCATCGCTGAGCCATCGCATCGACTGGGTCTTTACCCGGCGGAACATGCCCCTTGTGGTGACCGGCGAGCACGGGCACTGGCGACGGGTCGAAGATCGTGACGGCCAGGGCGGATGGATGCACTATTCGCTTCTGTCTGGCGTGCGGCACGTCATCGTCGAGGACGACCTCGTGGCGCTTCGGATCAAGCCCGATCCCACCGCGCAAATCGACGCGCGTGCCGAGGCCGGCGTGATTGCGCGGCTGGGGGCCTGCACTCTGGACTGGTGCCGGATCGTTGCCGGAAGCAGCAAGGGTTGGGTCGCGAAGACCTCGATATGGGGCGTAGCGCCGGAAGAAATCCGCGACTGAATTTTAGCTTGACCTCAAGTTGACTTGAGGCCCTAGGAATTCCTCCTGTCACTCAGATCAGGAGCCTTCTCATGACTGCCGCACGTCTCGAACACCTCAACGTCACCGTCTCGGATCCCGCCACGACCGCCGCATGGCTCGGTCGCGTCTTCGGCTGGCGCGTGCGCTGGCAGGGCCCGGGCATGACGACGGGCCGCACGATCCATTGCGGAACCGACGACGCGTATGTCGCCCTCTTCAGCTTTTCCGAACCACCGCGCGACCCTAATGACGAGAGCTATCGCACCAAGGGCGGCCTCAACCACTGGGCCGTCGTCGTGGACGACCTGGATGCGACCGAGACGCGCGTGCGCGCCGAGGGGTTCGAGCCGCACAACCACGCGAGCTATGAACCGGGACGCCGCTTCTACTTCCGCGACACTGACGGGATCGAGATCGAGGTCGTTGAATACGCCTGACCGATTTCGTTTGCCTAGCGCGGCGCGGCGAGGCTAAAGGGCGGCCATGCAGCAGGACAGCCCTCACGCGCCGCCGGCCCGCGCCGGCGAACAGATCCGCGCCCTTCTGGGGCTCGGCCTTCCGCTCGTGGGCAGCCACCTGGCGCAGATGGCGATCGTCACGACCGACACGCTGATGATGGGATGGTACGACATCCCGTCCCTCGCCGCACTCTCGCTGTCCGGGCCGATCTGGTTCAACGTCTTCGTTCTGGGCTCGGGTTTCGGATGGGCGGTGATGCCGATGATCGCCTCGGCCCTGTCGCAGGGCGACGGCCGGCAGGTGCGACGCATCACCCGAATGGGGCTGTGGCTCTCGGCGCTCTGGGGGCTGATCGTCACGCCCTTCTTCATCTTCGCCGAGTCGATCTTTCTGGCCATCGGCCAGGACCCGGAGGTCTCGCGCCTGGCCGGCATCTACATGGTCTGGCTTGGGCTCGCCATGACGCCGGCACTGCTGGTCAACGTGTTGAAGAGCTATCTCTCGGCGCTCGAACTGACGCGCGCGATCCTTTTCATCACGATCCTCGGCGCAGTTCTGAATTTCGTCTTCGACTGGCTGCTGATCTTCGGCAACCTCGGCTTTCCCGAGCTCGGGATTTCGGGGGCGGGAATCGCGTCTCTGCTCGGCAACCTGATCGCCTTCGGTCTTCTGGCCGTCTACGCCGGGCGGGCTCGGCCAAGCCACCAGCTGTTCAGGAACATCCACCGCATCGACCGCGAGTACTTCGCCCGCGTGTTTCGACTGGGTTGGCCGATCGGGCTGACCACCTTCGCCGAGGTGGGTCTCTTCGCCGCCGCCACCACGATGATGGGGTGGGTCGGAACGATCCAACTCGCCGCCCACGGTATCGCGCTTCAGATCGCCAGCCTGACGTTCATGGTTCACATGGGCCTGAGCCAGGCAATCACCGTGCGCGGCGGCCGTTACTGGGGCGTGGGCGACCGCGACACGCTGAGAGTGGCGAGCCTTGCCGCCATGGGCATGTCCCTGACCTTTGCAGGGCTGACCATCATCATCTTTCTCACGATCCCCGGCTCTCTCGTCGGCCTGTTCGTCGATCCTGCCGATCCGCAGCGGCCAGCCATCCTCGCCGCGGGGGCAAGCCTTCTGGCAGTGGCCGCCCTGTTCCAACTCGTCGACTCCGGGCAGGTGATGGCCCTTGGGATGCTGCGCGGCGTTCAGGACACCCGCGTGCCGATGATCATGGCTGTCGTCAGCTACTGGGTCGTCGGGCTTCCCGTCAGCTACGTGATGGGCTTCACCTTCGGCCTCGGGGGGACAGGCATCTGGCTCGGCCTCACCGTCGGCCTTGCGGGTGCCTGCCTGATGATGCAGACGCGCTACTGGACGCGCTACACCCTGTCGGCCTAGGGGCCGACGGTCCGCAGCCACTCCATCACCGCACCACGAACGGACTGATCACCGCTTTCGCGGGCCGCGTCGATGACACGTCGCGCATCCGACAAGTCGACGCGCCGGATCAGATGCTTGACCGGACCGATGGAGGCAGGCCGCATCGACAGCGAGCGAAGGCCCATGGCGGTCAGGGCAAGCGCCTCGATAGGCCGCCCGGCATCTTCGCCACAGAAGCTGACAGGCGTGCCGGTCGCGTTGCAGCGCTCTACTATCTGCTGGAGGAAAGTCAAATAACTGACGTTCAGACTGTCGTAACGGCGGCGCACGCGCTCGTTCTCGCGGTCGGCGGCGAAGAAGAACTGCTTCAGGTCGTTGCCACCGATCGAGATGAAGTCACACATCTCGAAGAACTGACGCGGCGCGAACGCGATCGACGGCGTCTCGAGCATGGCGCCGATCTCGAGCTTCTCGGGCAGAGGATGACCCAGCTTCCGCTCGCGCTCGACCTCGTCAAGAAGGTGCTGGCGCGCCATGCGAAACTCGTCGAACTGGGCGATGAACGGGAACATCACCGTCAACGGTCGTCCGTTCGCGGCGCGCAGCAGCGCCTGAAGCTGCATCCGCATGACTCCGACCTTGTCGAGCCCGACGCGGATCGCGCGCCAGCCAAGCGCCGGGTTCGGCTCTTCCTCGCGCTTCATGTAGGGAAGGACCTTGTCCGAGCCGATGTCGAGCGTGCGGAACACGACGCGCTTGCCCTGTGCCGCGTCGAGAACCCGGGAATAGATCGCGGCCAATTCGGACCGCTTCGGCACCTTGTTCCGGGCGAGAAACTGAAGTTCGGTGCGGAACAGGCCCACGCCGTCGGCCCCAGAGCCTTCGAGCGAGGGAAGCTCGGCGATCAGCCCGGCGTTCATGTGGAGCGACACGACGGTGCCGCACTTGGCCTCGGCCGGAAGACCGCGCAGGCCCGCATAGCGCTCCTGCGCCTGCGCCTGCATGGCGATCTTGTCGCGGAAGGCCGAAACGACGCCCGCGTCGGGCCGCAGGTGAACGATCCCCTGGTCGCCGTCGACCATGATGTGATCGCCGTTCAGCGCCTCCTGCGTGATACGCCCTTCGGTGTGGACGATCAGGGGGATCGCCCAGGCCCGGGCGACGATGGCGGCATGGCTGCCCACCGACCCCTGTTCAAGGATGATGCCCCTCAGCTTGCCGCGGCCATAGTCCAGAAGCTCGGCCGGACCGATGTTGCGGGCGACGAGGATCGGATCCTCGGGAATGCCCGCGCCGGTGTCCCTGCCCTGCCCGGTCAGGATGCGCAAAAGCCGGTTCGAGAGGTCGTCGAGGTCCTGAAGGCGCTCGCGCATGTAGTGGTCGGCCGCCTCTCCCAACCGGCGGCGCGCGGAGGACTGTTCCTTCTCGACGGCAGCCTCGGCCGATAGACCGGCGGCGATGTCCTCTTCCATGCGTTTCAGCCAGGACCGCGAGTGGGCGAACATGCGATAGACCTCGAGAACCTCTCGCTGGTCCTTGTCGACGGGATCCTCACCCACGGATTCGAGCATGTCGTCGACGGAAAGACGCAGAGTCTCGATGGCTGCGTGCAGGCGCGTCATCTCGGCTTCGGGGTCGTCGGCGACGGGGTTCGTGACCACGACACGCGGTTCGTGAAGGTAGACGTGTCCCTCGGCGACGCCTTCCTGGCCGATACCGCCCCGGAACATGACGGGCGTCGTGTGCAGCGCGCGCAGCGCCTCGCCTTCGCCGACGAAAGCGCCGAGTTCGGTCATCTCGGCCAGCACCATCGCCACGACCTCGAGGGCGTAGACCTCGTCTTCGGAAAAGGCGCGAGCCTCGCGCGACTGGACTACGAGAACCCCCAGCTTGGTGCCCAGCCGCTGTATCGGGACACCGCAAAAGGACGAGAAGACCTCCTCCCCGGTCTCGGGCATGTAGCGGAAGCCGCGCTCGGCCGGAGCATCGGCGGAATTGACCACGCGCCCGTCGCGGGCGACGCGACCGACAAGACCCTCGCCCAATTTCATCCGCGTCTTGTGAACGGCTTCGGACTTCAGGCCTTCGGTGGCGCAGAGTTCAAGCGTCTTGGGATCGCGGAACAGGTAGATCGAGCAGACTTCGGTCCGCATCGAGGTGGCGATCAGTTCGACGATATGATCCAGCCTAGCCTGACCCGCCGTGTCTTCGGCCAGCGTGTCCCGCAGGCGCCTGAGAAGCTTCCGGCTTTCGGTGTCGGTCTGCTCTGCCATAGCCTGCCGTGACTCCCCGGGACGTGCCCCGGCCCGGTCCGAATAGACCACAACTGGGTTCGGGGTGGAAACGGAAAACCCGAAGCGGGCATCGTCGTTCCCGACCTGCCCGCGCCTTCGGCTAAGTGGTCAGCCCGATGGCAGAAAACGAGCGAGAACGCTCTCGCGCGAGATTTGACCGATACACTGTCCGTCCTCGACCACGGCCACCGGCGCTCCGGTCTCCAGAACGGCACGGATCACGTCGTCGATCTCATCGTCGGCCCCGATGGTGCCTTGCGCAGCGGACCCGGCAGGCTCCATCACGTCACGTGCGCAGAGCACGCCGAGAGGGTTCATGTGGCGCACGAATTCGGCGACATAGTCGTTGGCGGGGTGCTGATAGATCTCGCGGGGCGTGCCCCACTGGACGATCCGGCCGCCTTCCATGATCGCGATGCGATCTCCCAGCTTGAAGGCCTCGTCGAGGTCGTGGCTGACGAAGATGATGGTCCGGTGCAGTTTGCCCTGCAATTCCAGCAATTCATCCTGAAGCCGGGTGCGGATCAGCGGGTCGAGCGCTGAGAAGGGTTCGTCCATCAGAAGGATCGGCGCTTCGGTCACGAAGGCACGGGCGAGACCGACGCGTTGCTGCATCCCGCCCGACAGCTCGCCGACCCTGCGTTCCGCCCAATCGGAGAGGCCGACGAGAGCGAGTTGCTCGTCCACCCGCCCGCGACGCTCCTTGCTTGTCTCGCCGCCAAGCTCGAGCCCCAAGCCCACGTTGTCGCGTACCGTCCGCCAGGGAAGAAGGCCGAACTGCTGAAACACCATCGCGATCCGCCGAAGCCGCATGTGGCGCAACGTGGCGGCATCGGCGTGGGTGATGTCGACCTGCGCGTCCCCATCCTCGACAATCACCCGACCGCGAACCACCGGGTTCAGCCCGTTGACCGCGCGGAGCAGCGTCGACTTGCCTGACCCGGACAAGCCCATGAGGACGAGGATTTCGCCCTTTCCGACCGTCAAGGAGCAGTCGTGGACGCCCAGGACCTGCCCCGTGCGCTGCTGGATCTCGGACCGGCCGAGGCCTTCGTCCATCAGAGGCATCGCAAGGTCGGGCTTGTCTCCGAAGACAATCGAGACGTTGTCGAAGGTGACGGCGGATGTCCCGGCGCTCATCGCTTCCGCACCTCCAGCATGACGCGGAGGACGGTGGCGAGAGCCACGATGACGAAACCCGACTCGAAACCAAGGTCGGGCTGCATCCGGTTCAGCCCGTTCAGGACCGGCTGACCGAGGCCTCCGGCGCCGACGAGCGTCGCGATCACGACCATCGACAGCGACAGCATGATCGTCTGGTTCAGGCCGACCATGATCTGGGGAAAGGCGGACGGCATTTCGACCTTCCAGAGACGTTGCATGGGTGTCGCGCCGAAAGCCGTCGCGGCCTCGGTCAGCGCGGCAGGCACGGTCGAAATGCCGAGGTAGGTCAGCCGGATCGGCGCGGGGATCGCGAAGATCACCGTCGCGATCAAGCCCGGCACCTGGCCCAGGCCGAAGAAGATGACGGCCGGGATCAGGTAAACGAAGGTCGGCAGCGTCTGCATCAGGTCAAGGACGGGCTCGAGGACGCCATAGACCCACTGGCGACGGGCGGCGAGGATGCCTATGGGAATGCCTACCCCCATGCAGACGATGCAGGAGACGAGGATCAGCGTCAGCGTCTCGATCGTGCGGTCCCAATAGCCCTGGTTGACGATGAACAGCATGCCGAGGCCGACGATCACGCATTTCTTCCAACTGCGTTGAAGCAGGTAGGTCAGCGCCACGAACACCAGCGTGACGATCAGCGGCCCCAGGCTCTCCAAAGCGAAGGCCACGCTTTCTATCAGCCCGTCCAAGGCCCTTTCTGCCACGTCGAACACGCCCTGGGCGTTTCGCTGAAGCCAGTCGACGATCGCTTCGGCCCATCTGCCGATTGGAAGCTTCCAGTCCGTCACCCAGTCCATCGTCGTGAAAACACAGCCTCCGCACGTGAACGCGCCGGGAAAGCCCCGGCCCCTGCCCCATTTCAAGGCCCACTCTGTGCTAGCTTGCAGCCCGGGTCCAAGCCCTTTTCCCGGACCCTTGGCCATAATTTTCAGGCCTGAGACATTTCGACGAAAGGACTTTTCCCATGTTGGACATGAACAGGAACACCGTTTACGAGAACCGAAAGATCCGGTTCGCGAGCATGAACGACGAGGCTCTCGGGCCTCTGAAGCAACTTCCGGGGGTCTGGGCGAACGTCCGACCCGAATTCCGGATGAACAGCAACTTCCGGGGTGTTGGGACGCTTGAAGGCGCCGCCGCCAGCCCCTTCGACGGACGCGGCTGGAACCTGATCGCCCTGCCCTTCGCGCAGCAGGGCCAGTTCCGCAACTACCGGCTTCTGATGAACCAGTACAACGAAGTGCTGACCTTCACGAAGGTCGACGAGGCCGTGCCCAACCGGGGCATCACCAACGAAGGCATGACCGCGCAGGCGGACCAGAAGGTCGCTGCGCTGGACTATGAGCAGACCATCGCACAGATCGCGGCCGACGACATCGGCGACAGCGACGTGGCAGGCCCGCCCGAGTTGCCCATTCACCACGAGCCAGGCTTCTTCCTTCACATGAAGGAGCAGCGTATCGACGGTATCGACATCGGACGGCTCGCCACGATCCCGCACGGCAACGCGGCCACGGCTCTTGGCACCTCGCGCGTGTTCGACGGCCCGCCCGAGATTCCCGTGATGAGTGCCTTTCCTGAAGGCGTGGTTGTCGGCGACATCAGCGAGGCGGTCGATGCCGCCACCGACGAGACGGCGTATCTCTTTCCCTACCGCGCCTTCTCGCAGGACCCGTTCAAGGGCGTCCTCTCCGGCACACCCTTCCCTGGCTTTTCTCCAGCGGATCCGACGGCACTGCTGCGGCTCGGCTTGCCGGCGAACGTTGTGCGCACGACGGAGCTGTCGCTCGACACCAGCCTCAAGGAAGCGGGTATCGTGAACATCCCGTTCATCGAGAGGCAGGCCGACGCCAACTTCATGCGCTCGATCTTCTGGATCATGGAGCTGGACGAGGAAGGGCTGGATGGCAAGCCGAAGCTCGTCCTCGCCTATGCGCAGTTCATTTTCCTCGACTTCTTCCCACGCCGTGACGGTGTCGAGGGTCTGATCCGCTGGCCGCACATCTCGATCAACATGATGGAAAAGATCTCGGAACCGCCGGGCGTGGTGACCGATGACATGAAGATCGCCTACGCCCTGCCGGAGACATAAGGCAGACGAACGAGGCGAGAAAGCGCGCGGGACTCTCCCACCCGCGCGCTTTCCATTTCCGGGCTCTCGTATACTCTCGCGATCGACGGACAGGGAGCAAGACGATGACGGACCTCGCCTTCTACACCAACCCAATGTCTCGAGGGCGGATCGCGCGATGGATGCTCGAGGAGACAGGCTGCGCTTACGACACCCACATCGTCGAATTCGGCGCATCCATGCATGGTGACACCTACAAGGCCGTCAACCCGATGGCCAAGGTTCCCGCGATCCGGCATCGCGGCGTCATCGTCACCGAGGCGGCCGCCATTTGCGCCTACCTCGCCGACGCTTTCCCCGAAGCGGGCCTGGCGCCAGACGTGTCCTCCCCGGACCGGGGCCCCTATTACCGCTGGCTTTTCTTCGGCGCGGGCCCGGTCGAGCATGCCGTCGTCAACGAGAGTTTCGGTTGGAAGACTTCTGATCCGATGGAGCGAGGACGCACGGGTTACGGCAGCCTCGGACGGGTGTGCCGGACGCTTGACGCGCATCTTTCGGACGGACGCACCTGGCTTCTCGGCGACACATTCACCGCGGCGGACGTGTATCTCGGCGCGCAGATCGCCTGGGGGCTCCAGTTCAAGACGATCCCCGAGAAGCCCAGCTTCACGTCCTATGCCGGCCGCCTCGTCTCCCGGCCCGCCGCGATCCGGGCGAGGGAGAAGGACGAGGCGTTGATGAAAAAGGCGACCTGATCAGGCCGCCTCACGTCTTTTCAGTTACGTCGGCGGTGCGGGGGCAGGGCCCCCGCGTTCTCTCTCAAATCCCCAACGCCCCTTTCACGGCATCCAGACCCTCGGCGCCGTCCTTCGTCGTGACGCCGGCGAGCCAGCCATCGAGCGTGCCGGGGTTCGCCTTCAGCCATTCGGTCGCCGCCGCTTCGGGGTCCTTCCCGTCGTCGAGGATAGCGCCCATGATCTCGTTCTCCATCTGGAGCGAGAACTCGAGGTTGTTCAGCAGCGTGCCGAGGTTAGGACACTCGGCGGCAAAGCCCGCCGACGTGTTTGTATAGACCGTGGCGCCGCCCAGGTTAGGGCCGAACCAGTCGTCGCCGCCTTCGAGATAGGTCAGGTCGAAATTGGCGTTCATAGGATGCGGTTCCCAGCCCAGGAACACGACCGGCTCGCTGCGACCGTCAGCACGCGCCACCTGCGCGAGCATTCCCTGCTCGGAGCTTTCCACGACCTCGAAGCCGGACAGCCCAAAGGCGTCCTGCTCAACCATGTCCATGATGAGGCGGTTGCCGTCATTGCCCGGCTCGATGCCATAGATCTTGCCTTCGAGAGCGTCCCTGTTCGCCGCGATGTCGGCGAAGGAGGTGATCCCGAGATCGGCCGCGGCCTTGTTTACGGCAAGCGTGTACTTCGCGCCCTCCAGGTTCGCGCGCACCGTGTCGACCGTGCCTGCGTCGCGATACTTGGCGATATCGGCTTCCATCGTGGGCATCCAGTTGCCGAGGAAGACATCGACATCCTTCTCGGCGAGCGAGGCATAGGTGACCGGCACCGACAGCACCTTCGTCTCGGTGTCGTAGCCCAGTGCCTCGAGCACGACCGAGGTTGCGGCGGTGGTGGCGGTGATGTCGGTCCAGCCCACGTCCGAGAAGGTGACGGTATCGCAATCGGCTAGGGCGGGGGCCGCACTCACGATGGCAAGCGCGGACAAGGCGGATTTGAGTCGCATCTTCTGGCTCCCTGTTTTATTGACTGACCAGTCAATCAAGAATACTTGCGGTCCTTGATGGACCTTGTGCAAAGGTAAACATGCCAAAGCTTGGAATGGAACCGGTAAGACGGGCCGCTCTCATCGACGCGGCCATCGCCGAGATCGGGGCGGCCGGGTCGCTCGACGTGACCGTTGGCGGGATCGCGAGGCGCGCAGGCGTCTCGTCGGGCCTCGCGCATCATTACTTCGGCGGCAAGGACGACATCCTGCTGGCTGCGATGCGCCATGTCCTGAAGGTCTATTCGGAAGAAGTCCGATCCCGCCTCGTCGCCGCCTCGGGACCTGCGGCCCGCGTCGAGGCCGTCATCCGCGCCAGTTTCGCGCCTTCGAATTTCCAGCCCGACACAGTGGCTGCCTGGGTCAACTTCTACCTCCTGGCGCTGTCCTCCGAGGACGCAGCGCGTCTTCTGCGCGTCTATCGCCGCCGCTTGCGGTCGAACCTCGTCCACGCCCTGCGCCAGCTTGGAGCGCAAGACCCCCTGGGTTCGGCCATACGGATCGGTGCGCTGATCGACGGCCTCTACCTCCGCCACAGCCTCGCCGATACGCCGGACGGCGCAGCGGCGACCCGCGCCGCGCTGTCGGCCCTCGCTCTCGAACTGAAAGGTGCCGCATGAGCCGTCCAAACATCCTGATCCTCATGGTCGACCAGTTGAACGGCACGCTCTGGCCCGACGGTCCTGCCGAATGGCTGCACGCGCCACACCTCAAAGCACTGGCCGAGCGATCGGTACGCTTCCGCAACGCCTATACCGGCAGCCCGCTCTGTGCCCCGGCGCGGGCCAGCTTCATGTCGGGCCTCCTGCCGTCCCGGACCCGCGTCTACGACAACGCAGCCGAGTTCGGCTCGGATATCCCGACCTACGCCCACCACCTGCGCCGTGCCGGCTACGCCACCTGCCTCTCGGGCAAGATGCACTTCGTTGGTCCCGACCAGCTGCACGGCTTCGAGGAACGGCTGACCACCGACATCTACCCGGCCGACTTCGGCTGGACCCCCGACTACCGCAAGCCGGGAGAACGGATCGACTGGTGGTATCACAACATGGGTTCGGTCACAGGCGCCGGGGTCGCCGAGATCACCAACCAAATGGAGTATGACGACGAAGTCGCCTTCAACGCCGAGCAGAAGCTTTACGACCTGTCGCGGGGCCACGACGAACGGCCCTGGTGCCTGACAGTCAGCTTCACTCACCCGCACGACCCCTATGTCGCGCGGCGCAAGTTCTGGGACCTCTACGAGGACTGCGCGCACCTGATGCCGGAGGTCGGCCCGCTCTCCTATGAGGAGCATGACCCCCACGCGCGACGCATCCTCGACGCGAATGACTGGCACAACTACGACGTGACCGAGGAGGACGTGCGCCGCTCCCGCCGCGCCTACTTCGCCAACATCAGCTACCTGGACGAGAAGATCGGTGCGATCCTCGACGTGCTGAAACGGACACGTCAGGAGGCCATCGTGGTCTTCGTTTCGGACCACGGCGACATGCTGGGAGAGCGCGGGCTGTGGTACAAGATGAACTTCTTCGAGGGATCATCGCGCGTGCCCCTGATGGTTGCCGCCCCGGATCTTCAGCCCGGGCTGGTGGACACACCCGTCTCGACCATCGACGTCACGCCCACGCTCTGCGATCTGGCCGGAGTCGACATGGCCGAGGTCGCGCCCTGGGTGGCGGGCGAAAGCCTGGTGCCGCTGGCGCAAGGCACGCCCCGCGAAACTCCGGTCGCCGTCGAGTATGCTGCGGAAGCCTCGATCGCGCCGATGGTCTGTCTCGTGCAGGGCGGATGGAAGTACACCGCCTGCCCCGCCGACCCCGAGCAGCTCTTCCATCTCGCGGAAGACCCCCACGAGCTTTCAGACCTCGTCGCCGATCCGGCCCATGCCGCGACGCTTGACCGCTTTCGCCACATGGCAGCCGACAGGTGGGATCTTCCCCGCTTCGACGAAGAGGTGCGAGAGAGCCAGGCAAGGCGCCTGGTGACCTACGATGCGCTCAGGAACGGAGCCTACTACCCCTGGGACTTCCAGCCGCTTCAGAAGGCGTCGGAACGCTACATGCGCAACCACATGGACCTCAACATCCTTGAGACCGGCCAGCGGTTCCCGAGGGGCGAATGACCGGCAGCATCGGAACCCTTCCGTCGATGGAGGCCGACTATGTCATCGTCGGCGCAGGCTCGGCGGGCTGTGCGCTGGCCTACCGGCTGACCGAGGCGGGCCGGTCGGTGATCGTGGTCGAACATGGTGGCTCGGATGCGGGTCCGCTGATCCAGATGCCCGGCGCGCTGTCCTACCCGATGAACATGCCGCGCTACAATTGGGGGTACGAGACCGAGCCCGAGCCTGGTCTGGGCGGCCGCCGTCTGGCCGCACCGCGAGGCAAGGTCATCGGCGGGTCGTCCTCGATCAACGGGATGGTCTATGTCAGGGGCCATGCCCGCGACTTCGACACCTGGGCGCAGCTCGGCGCGACCGGCTGGTCCCATGCGGATGTCCTGCCCTACTTCAAGCGGATGGAGACGTGGCACGGACCCGACGCCTCGGACGTTCGCGGCACGGATGGGCCCATCCATGTGACGCGCGGGCGACGCGCCAACCCGCTCTACCATGCCTTCGTCGAGGCCGGGCGACAGGCAGGCTATGAGCTGACCGGCGACTACAACGGTGAGAAGCAGGAAGGCTTCGGCCCGATGGAGCAGACGGTCTGGAAGGGCCGGCGCTGGTCGGCGGCGACGGCCTACCTGAAACCGGCGCTCAGACGCGCGAACTGCACGCTGGTGCGGGGGCTCGCCTCTCGCGTGACGATCGAGGAGGGTCGCGCGACCGGTGTCGACCTGACGCAATCTGCCGTGACCCATGTACGTGCGCGGGCCGAGGTGATCGTGTCCGCCTCGGCCTTCAATTCACCCAAGCTTCTCATGCTGTCGGGGATCGGGCCAGGGGCGCACCTGGCGGAACACGGCATCGACGTCTTGGCCGACCGCCCCGGTGTGGGCACGAACCTCCAGGACCATCTCGAGGTGTACTTCCAGGTCGCCGCCAGCCAGCCCGTGACGCTTTTCCGATACTGGAACCTCCTCGGGAAGGCCTACGTCGGCGCACGTTGGCTGCTCACGCGGACCGGACCCGGAGCCTCGAACAACTTCGAAAGCGCGGGCTTCATCCGCTCGCGGGCGGGCGTGGAATACCCGGACATCCAGTTCCATTTCCTTCCCCTGGCCGTGCGCTACGACGGCAAGTTCGTCGCCGACGGCCACGGCTTTCAGGCCCACGTCGGGCCGATGCGCTCGCCATCGCGCGGCTCGGTCACGCTCAGGTCGGGCGATCCGGCCGACGCGCCGGTGCTGCGGTTCAACTACATGTCGACCGAGCAGGACCGCATCGACTTCCGCCAGGCGATCCGGCTGACGCGCGAGATCTTCGGTCAGCCTGCCTTCGCGCCCTACACAAGGCACGAGCTTCGCCCGGGCGCCGAAGTCGTGTCGGACGAGGCGATCGACGCCTTCGTCCGGGACCATGCCGAGAGCGCCTATCACCCCTGCGGCACCTGTCGGATGGGTTCGGCAGGGGACAAAAGCGCCGTGGTCGACGCCGAGGCGCGGGTGATCGGTGTCGATGGTCTGCGCGTCGCGGACACCTCGATCTTCCCCCGCATCACCAACGGCAATCTGAACGCGCCTGCGATGATGGTGGGCGAGAAGGTGGCGGATCACATCCTGGGACAGCGCCTGCCACCGGACGACCGCGCGCCCTGGATCAATCCGGCGTGGAGCGTCTCGCAAAGGTAGTGCCCGCAGGCGTCTTCTTCTGTCGCGAAATACTCCGGGGAGAGCGAGGGGCAGAGCCCCTCGCCAGGTTCGGCGCCGAAGGCGGCGAAATCAGGCGGCGCGGTCGAGACCGAAGGTGTCGTGCAGCGCCTGCACGGCCAACTCCATGTACTTCCGGTCGATCAGGACCGAGATCTTGATCTCGGACGTCGTGATGACCTTGATGTTGATCCCCTCGTCGCGGAGAGCCTTGAACATCTGGGCAGCGACGCCGGCATGGCTACGCATCCCGATGCCGACGACAGACACCTTGGCCACATCTTCGTCGGTGACGAGTTCGGAATAGTTCACCTCGTCCGACGCCTTGACCTTCTCCATCGCCGCCCTTGCGCGGGCGACCTGGTTGACGGGCAACGAGAAGGTCATGTCGGTGCGACCCTCCTCGGAGATGTTCTGGACGATCATGTCCACGTTCACCCCGGCCTCCGACAGCGGTCCGAAGATCGCGGCGGCGATGCCGGGGCGGTCGGCGACCGAGAGAAGCGTCATCTTCGCCTCGTCGCGGCTGAAGGCGACTCCGGCGACCACGTTCGATTCCATGATATCCTCCTCGGCACAGACCAGAGTGCCGGCGCTTTCATTGTTGTCCTCGAAACTCGACAGGACCCGCAGCTTCACGTTGTAGCGCATGGCGAGTTCGACCGAGCGGGTCTGGAGCACCTTGGCACCAAGCGAGGCCAGTTCCAGCATTTCCTCGAAGGCGATCTTGTCGAGCTTGCGGGCCTTGGAGGTGATGCGCGGATCGGTCGTGTAGACCCCGTCCACGTCGGTGTAGATGTCGCAGCGCTCTGCTCCGAAGGCGGCGGCGAAGGCGACGGCGGTGGTGTCCGAACCGCCGCGGCCGAGGGTGGTGATCCTGCCCTCGGGCGAGACGCCCTGGAAGCCCGCGACGACGGCGACCTTCATTCCCTGGGCGAAACGGGCGTTGATGTTGTCGGTCGGGATCTCCTCGATCCTCGCCTGGCTGTGGGCGCTGGTCGTCTTCAGCGGCACCTGCCAGCCCTGCCAGGATCGCGCTGGCACGTCCATTTCCTGAAGCGTCAGCGCCATCAAGCCGGCGGTCACCTGCTCTCCCGACGAGACCACGGCGTCGTATTCCCGGGCGTCGTAGAGCTTGGACGTCTCCTCGACCCAGCCCACCAGCTCGTTGGTCTTGCCGGACATGGCGGAGACGATGACGATGACGTCGTAGCCGTTGGCGACCTCGCGGCCGACGCGCTTGGCGGCACGGCGGATACGGTCGAGCGTGGCGACGGAGGTGCCGCCGAATTTCATCACGAGAAGTGGCATGGGACGGCCCGGGCTTCGTTCGCGCGCCTGTTACGGGATCGTCCGGGGCGGGGCAAGGGGCGGAACGCGTTAAGGCGGCGTTCGAACGGGGGTGTTGCGGAGACCAGGCGGCAGCGTTAACGCCTTGTTTTGCGGGGTTTGGTGGGGAAAGGCGTGTTCTGTATCGCGTCGGTATCGCGTCGGTGGATGGAGCGGTATCGGCGGCAGGCAGCGGCGCGGAGGCTGCGTGCGGCAAGGAAGATTGACGGGGCGTTAAGAAATACCTCGTCAGACCTATTTCACGGTATGCTTCGGCATGGACCGTTTTGCGCCGACCACCAACGACTACGGATTGTTGGCGATGCCCTTGGAGGAAGCCGCCTCCGCGTTCACGGCGTTATGGGCGGACGTGCCCCATGTCATGTCCCGGTCCGATCTTCAGGGGAGTTCGGGAGAAGTCTTTCTCCACCTTGAACCTCTGAGCATGGCGCTGGACCGCGCTCTTCTCGTTGCAAACGGGAACATGTGGACCAGTTACTTCGCCAATGGCCTGATTGGATCGGACGTATTCCTGCCAGTGTCCCGGATGGCGGCGGCGCGCGGATGTACGGGCGTACGGGTCGCAAGGTCGTCCACCGCGACCATCTTCGCGTCCTATGAGGGTCCGGAGCGTGGCGGGAGGATCAACAATCATCGGCGATCCATCTATGTCGCCCGTGAAGGAGGCTGGAAATTCGGGTCCGCCGGGGATCCCTACCCATTCGAGGACGTGTCCCTCTACGAGGCAAAACGCGTCCGCGATCGGTTTACGCCCGCTCATCTGGATGATCTTCTTGCGGGCTTGGGCGCACCCTTGGGTCCACTCCCGGACGCCCCGAAGCTCGAAGCCGTGATGTTCGTCCACCATGACCGAGCGCCGCAACTCAGGCGTTGGACATATTCGGAGGTGCAGGCCGGACTGCCATGGAAGAGGGACGAGCCTTAGAAAGGCTTCCATTCCTTGAAAAGGGTTTCAACGAGCCGCTAATGCTTTGCATGCAGGCCATCGAAGGGTCATCACATCGCGCTCAGGATCTTCCCCGTATCGGGCATACGCTTGAGCGAGTTCGCTATATGCTCGCGCCAGCGTGGTCCCGCCTCCATCGCAGTATCGTAAGCCAGTGAAAGATCGTCGGGCCTGTCCTCGGCCATCGCCTCGACCAGAAAAGCCGCCTGCTCGCGGTCCTTCGACGCCTTGAGACTGCCCGCGCCGTCACGCCGACGGTCGGCGATGATAAGCTTGTGGATGGCATATCTCTCGGGCCGAGGCACCTGCACGAGAACGCCGGACCTGTAGATTGCCGCAGCGTGGATCGGTTCGGCGATCAGGAAGTTGAGGTAGTTCAGCCCTTAAATACCTAACAAAAATTTATATTGTTAGGTATGCCAAGGCGGAAGGCTCTGGCGGCTGCGCAGCACTACTGTAACTCTTGAGCAGAGCCAAACTGCAATGGTAACTTTGAGCTACACTCTGCCATTCGCCTCAGCCCACCCTCACCGCTCCCTCAGCACCCGCGCCACCCAGGCCGGGACCGTCTCGGTGGCCGGGCCCAGGATCACCTCGTCGAACTGGCCTGCGACCTGGGATGGCTCGAGGTTGATCTCGACGGTCCGCGCGCCCCTCGCCCTCGCCTCGGCGACGAAACCGGCTGCGGGATAGACGGTGCCGGAGGTGCCGATGGCGACGAAGAGGTCGGCGGTGCGGAGGTGGCCCGCGATCCGGGGCAAGTGGTGGGGAACCTCGCCGAACCAGACGACGTCCGGGCGGGTCTCGGGCCGGCCGCAGTCGGGGCATTGGTCGTTAAGCGACATGACGAGCGGCGCGGGCCAGCGCGCATCGCAGGCGGCGCAGCGGGCGACGCCGTGCGCACCGTGCATGTGGAGGGCGTCGGAGCCTGCCGCCTCGTGCAGGCTGTCGACGTTCTGGGTGACGAGGGTGACTTCGCCGCGCGTGTACTCCGACTGGAGCCGGGCGAGGGCCAGGTGCGCCGCGTTCGGCTGCGCGCCCCGGGCGTTGGCGCGGCGCATGTTGTAGAAGTCGATGACCTTCTGCGGGTCGCGGGCGAAGCCCTCGGGCGTCGCCACCTCGGACAGGTCGTACCTGGTCCAGACGCCGCCCTTGTCGCGGAAGGTGCCGAGGCCGCTTTCGGCCGAGACGCCCGCGCCGGTCAGGATGAGGATCTTCATTCCCGGATCACCGGGTGCAGTAGACCTGCGCGGTGTTGCCGAAGTTGCGGTAGCGCTCCCAGAACGACTCGTCCGAGCGGCGGTCCGACGTCCGTACGCGCTGCGCCCGGTCAGGGTTGGCGAAGAAGCTGGCGGCGAGGCGCTGGTCCGACGGCGTCAGGGTAATGTCCGCCGCATCCTGGATGCAGCCGCAGAGGCTGCGCTGGTTGTTGCCACGCTGAGATTTCAGACAGGCGTTTTCGATGGCCCCTGCGAGGGCCGGTTCGGCCGTCGCGAGGACGATGGCCATGACTGCTACGCTTCTCAACTTCATGCTCTCCTCCGTTACCCTTGACTGTACCTCGGCGCGTTCTGTTGCGCGCGCGCCACTGCGCTTGCACTAGATGTGGCATTGAAAACCAAATTCTGCGAATGTCGCGCCGCAGGCAAGACAAAAGCAGAATGAGGCACGAGATGAAGCGTCGGTCGGCGTTCCTTGGGTTGGCACTGGCGGTGCTGGCGGGGTGTTCGGGCAACTGGCAGGTAGCCTACGATCAGGGGATCGACCCCTTGGTGTCGCGGGGATGGCGGGTCGCCGACGTGATCGTCGTCGTCCCGGACAGCCTCAAAGCGTCGGAATCAAACACATATGCGCCAAGCGGCGACATCGTCTGGCACGGCGAGCCTTTCGGTGACCGCAAGGCGCAGGTCGCGGCCCTGATGAAGGAAGGGATCCTCGGGGGGGCCCGCGAACTGTCGGGCGATCGTCCGGTCTACATCACCGCGGTCGTGCGCCGGTTTCATGGCGTGACGCCTGCCGCTGTCGCGCGTGCGCCGGGTGCGGTCCACAACATCGACTTCGATCTTCAGGTGATCGACGCGCGCACGCGCGCGCCTCTGACCGAGACGCAGCCCGTGTCGGCCGACCTTGAGGCGCACGTCGGCGCGGCGGCGATCACCGCGGCGATCGAGGGCGAGACGCAGCGCGTCCGGCTGGTCCGGCACATCGCGGCGGTGACGCGAGGCTGGCTGGGACTCGGTCCGGACCAGCGCCGCAGCTTCGCAGGGTTCGGGCGCTGACGGCGGACGTTGCCGCCAAGGGGCCCGAGGGCTAGGTTCGCCGTCAGAAAGGACCTTAGCCCATGCAGCTTTTCGTCGGCCTCGGAAACCCGGGCGCGAAGTACGCGCGCAATCGCCACAACATCGGCTTCATGGCGGTGGACCGCATCGCGGGGGACCACGGTTTCGCGCCGTGGCGGGCGAAGTTCCAGGGACAGGTCAGCGAGGGACGGCTGGGCTCGGCGAAGGTCGTCCTGCTGAAGCCCGAGACGTTCATGAACAATTCGGGCCAGTCCGTGGGCGAGGCGATGCGGTTCTACAAGCTGACACCGGGCGACGTCACCGTCTTCCACGACGAGATCGACCTCGCGCCGGGAAAACTGCGCGTCAAGGAAGGTGGCGGTCACGCGGGACACAACGGCCTGCGGTCGCTTCACGCGCATCTCGGAGATGCGTATCGCCGGGTGCGGATGGGGGTCGGGCATCCGGGCCACAAGGATGCGGTGCCGGGCTACGTCCTGCGGGATTTTCCGAAAGCGGACGAGGACTGGCTGGACGACCTGCTGCGCGGCGTGTCCGACGGCGCGGCCGCGCTGGCCGAAGGTGACGCGGGGCGGTTCCAGAACGCGGTGGCGCTGCGTCTGAACCCGCCGCGGTCGTCGACGACCAAGGCCGAGGCGAAGGTGGCCGAGACGAAGGCGGAGGTGCCCGAGCCCTCGCCCGCCCAAGACGCCAAATCTCCGTTTCAGAGGCTGGTGGATCGCTTCCGATGACCGTCCGCGCGGCGTTCGGCGTCCAGTCGCGCGCCTGCGCCGCTCTCGGCTCGCCCTTCATGGAACGGCTGATGGCGCTTGCGGGCGCGCGGCTTGAGGCGGGGACATCTGTCGCGGATCGGGTCTTGGGGTGGCCGGGGAACCCTTCGCCCAGTGCGGACAGCGTGCCCTTGCGGCTGGCCGGCGGGCTGCACGCGCTGAAGCTGCAAGGGCTGGCCCTGGTCGAGGAATATCCGCCGCACGAGGTGTCGGACGACCGGCTGTGGTCCGCCGTCGAGGCCGCCTTCCGAAGCCACGAGGAGCACTTGCTGGAGTGGCTGGGCCAGGCGCCCCAGACGAACGAGGTGCGGCGCGCGGCGGCGATCCTGGCGGCTCTGGCGCTGGCTTGTGCGGGGTCGGACCAGCCGGTCGAGCTTGTCGAACTGGGGTGCAGCGGCGGGCTGAACCTGCGCTGCGACAGGTTCCGTCTGGACGCGCCGGGCGGCTCACTGGGCGATGCGGCGTCGACGGTCGTCCTCTCGCCCGAGTGGCGGGGCGGGCCTCCGCCGCTCGATCTGCCTCGCGTGGCGTCGCGGGTCGGCGTCGACGTGGCGCCTCTCGACCCCGCGTCGGAGGCCGGGCGTCTGCGGCTTCTTGCCTATCTCTGGCCCGATCAGACCGACCGCCTGACGCGGACGAGCGAGGCCATCGGGATCGCGCGCGAGACGCCTGCACGGTTCGTGCGCGCCGATGCGGGCGCCTGGCTGGAGGAGCATCTGGCCGCCCCGGACCGCGGTCTGCGGCGCATCGTCTATCACACCGTCGCATGGCAGTATTTTCCCGAGGACACGGCGGCGCGCGCACTTTCCGCGATGAAGGCCTCGTCGGCTCCGGTTGTTCGCATCGGGATGGAAACGGACGGTGCCGAGAACGGCGCCCGGCTCTGGCTGACACGGTATTCCGAAGACGAGACGGTCGAGCTGGGACGCGCCGACTTTCACGGCCGATGGATCGAGTGGCGGCGTTGAAGCCCGCGCCATGAGGACTAGCTGTGGCTCAAGGGGGCGCGCACCATGAAGAAAGACGAACCCATAAATGTTCTCGGCGAGACGCTGGAGCCCTGCTCGACCGAGCCAGTCACGGGCTTTTTCCGGGATGGCGCCTGCAACACCTGTCGCGAAGATTCAGGAAGCCATACCGTCTGCGCCGTGATGACGGCCGAGTTCCTGGCCTATTCGAAGTACGTCGGCAACGACCTGTCGACGCCCCGGCCCGAGTTCATGTTTCCCGGACTTAAACCCGGCGACCGCTGGTGCCTCTGCGCCTCGCGCTTCCTGCAGGCGGCGGACGAGGGCGCGGCGCCGCGGATCAATCTGGCCGCCACGCATACCAAGGCGTTGGACATCATCCCGCTGGACGTTCTGATGGATCACGCCAGCGAGGACTGAGCCGGCTCGTCCTCGATCAGGTCGTCGATGAAAAGGCTGAGAAGCTGTGGCCGGCCGCTGACGCCGGCCTTGCGGTAGATGGCGTTGGTCTGCGCCTTGATCGTGCCCTCGCTGACCCCGCGAAATCCGGCGATGTCCTGCGTCGAGAAGCCCTTGATCGCGAAAAGGGCGACGTCGCGCTCGGCGGCTGTCAGGCTCCAATCCTCGAAACGCTCGGCCAGAACGTCGCGGAAGGCGCTTCTTGCGCGGCGGAGGGCCTCCTCGGCGGCGACGGTGCGACGGCGCGATTGACGCAGGGCCAGCCAGCTTACGACGACGCCGATGACGAGGCCGAGTGCCGCGCCGATCTGGATCAGCTCGACGAAGGCCCAGTCGATCGGCCCTATCGGCAGCCCGAGGATCGAGATGAGGATGTCCGATACGAAGAAGGCGGCACAGGCCAGTTGGACCACGAGAACCGCGCCGAGGACGTATCGGTTGTTCACGCGCGACACTCCGCCCCGCGCGGGGTGTCAGTCCTCGCCGGAATTCGACGAGCCCGATCCGCTGTTGTCGTCGTCGCCGTCATCGTCGTCTGAATCGTCATCGTCGGAATCATCGTCGTTGCCGCCGGAATCGTCATCATCGGAATTGTCATCGTCATCGAAATCGTCGTCGTCATCGCCGCTTCCCTTGCCCGAGGAGCCGCCTGAGGCCGACCTGGATGAATCGCCGTCGCGCGAGCGATCGAAACGGATGTAGTCGCGCAGGATCAGCCCCGTGGCCGGGTTGACAACGATCTCGCGCTGGCGGTCTCCGGTTACGGCGACGAAGCGCATCCGGCCCAGCAGGGTCCGGCTGATCCTGATCTCGGCGTAACCCTCTTCGCGAAGTTCCGCGACGATCCGGGCGCGGACTTCGTCCGGCGAGGCCGCCGCGGGCGCCGTCATCGCAAGTGCGAGGTAGATCAGGACAAAAACACGTTTCAACATTTCAAGTCACCATTGGCGGGCCCTGCGTGAAAAGCAAGGCCCGCCGGGGAAGCCCGATCCGTGAGGATTCGGGGGCTGGGGTTCAGTCGTCGTCCGACTCGCCGTGGTCGTCGCCGTCGTCGTCGTCATCATCGTCGTCATCGCCGCCACCGGGGCCGCTGTTGTCATCGTCGTCGTCGTCGTCATCATCGTCGTCGTCACCGCCATGACGGCCGCTACGATCGTCGTCATCGTCATCGTCATCGTCGTCGCTCAGGAAGTCGCGGTCGCGCTCGCGCACCTGCACGCCGGTGCGGTCGCTTTCATCGGCGTCGGCCCGTTCCTGTTCCTGCTTCAGGATGGCGCCCGTCACGCGGTCGTAGATCACTTCCAGCTTCTGGCTGTCCTTGATCGCCTCGACCTTGACCTGCGTGGGGCCGCCCTGCACTTCGACGAAGGTGAAGCCCATGTCCTGGTAGCGCGCGACGACCTGGTCGGTGAAGGCGTCGGCGTGGGCCGCACCGACCCACAGGGCGGAGGCGGCGGCGGTGGCAAAAAGTCTGTTCATGTCTGGTTCCTCGTTTTCCGTTAGGCGACGCATCACGGCGCCGATGACCCAGTTGCCCCACAAAACCGGTCCCTCTCCATTCGCCACAGGTTGAGATGTGGGGCAATAAACCCAGGTGATGGGCCGATAAACTTCAGGGAAACGGGCATAAACTTGAGGTCTAGATCGCAGGCATGAAAAGGCCCGGCGCGGGGGCCGGGCCTTTTGCAGAGGTCGAGAGCGCTGGCGTCAGTGCAGCTTGGCCCGCACCACGCCGATTGCATCGTCGATCAGCGACGCGGCCTTGTCGGCGCTCATCTTCTGCTGGATGACCTCGCCCGCGGCCTTGACGGCGATTCGCGCGGCTTCGTCCCGGACCTGCTTGATCGCGGCGGCTTCGGCCGAGGCGATCTGGCCCTGGGCGGACTGGACGCGACGCTCGATCGATGCGGCCAGATCCTTCTTCGCCAGTTCCGCAGCCTCGGTGGCGTTGTCGCGGGCGGCGGCCACGATGCGGTCGGCCTGCTCCTGCACTTCGCGCTGCTTGCGCTCGTAGCTGGCCAGCAGGGTCTGCGCCTCGTCGCGGAGGGCGCGGGCTTCCTCAAGCTCGGACCGGATGCCGGCAGCGCGCTTGTCGAGGAGCTCGGCCAGACGGGACGGCACCTTGAAGTAGACGAGGACGCCGAGGAACAGCAGGAACGACACGAGGACGATGAAGTCGGTGTTGGCGAGCGAGTAGAATTCGCTGGAGAACACGTTCTTGGTGGCGGCGACGGCAGGGCTGGCCGTCAGGAGCGCCGCGAGCGTGAGAAGTCTCTTCATGGCGTCACCCCTTCACGTTGTTTGCGACGGCGGCATCGACCGACGCGTCATCCACGTCGACCCCGAGGGCGGCGACGACGGCGCGTGCGGTGTCGCGGGCGACCTCGTGGACGGCCTCTGCCGCACCTTCGCGGATCTCGGCGATGCGGGCCTCGCCTTCGGACGTGCGCGCGGCGATCTCGGCATCGGCCTTGACGATGGCTGCGTCGACGTCGTCCTGCATCTCGGCCTTGGCCTCGGCGGCGATGCGCCCGGCTTCGGTACGCGCGTCGGCGAGCGCCTTGTCGTAGGCGGCCTCGGCGGCAGCGGCCTTGCTCTTCAGCTCTTCGGCCGCGGCGATGTCGTTCGTGATGGTGCCCTGACGTTCGGCGAGAACGCTGGCGATGCGCGGCAGCGCCACGCGGGACAGCACGAAGTAGATGACGACAAGCGTCACCACCAACCAGAAGATCTGGTTGGCGAAGGTGCTGACGTCGAGTTGCGGCAGACCCGGTGCGGCCTCGGCGGCGTGCGAGCCAGTCTCGAGCGCGCCTTCGCCTACTAGTGTTTCCGTCGCCATGGCGACCTCCTCAGACCCTGTGACCAGCCGGGCGACCCCCTGGGCGGCCCGGCACGTAAGGATGGCGAGGCGCGCTTAGACGGCGAACATCAGCAGAAGCGCCACGAGGAACGAGAAGATCCCGAGAGCTTCGGCGAAGGCGATGCCGATGAAGAGCGTGGCGGTCTGGCCGGCGGCGGCCGACGGATTGCGCAGGGCACCGGCGAGGAAGTTGCCGGCGACGTGGCCCACACCGATGGCGGCCGCGCCCGAACCGATGGCGGCGAGGCCGGCACCGATGAATTGACCCATGTTTGCGATATCGCCTTCCATGTCGAATGCTCCTTACGTTGGAAGTGTGTCTGAAACTGTTGGTTGGCCCGACCTAGTGCGACGGATGCAGCGCATCCTTGAGGTAGACGCAGGTCAGGATGGTGAAGACGTAGGCCTGGATGAAGGCCACTAGGACCTCGAGGCCATAGATGGCGACCACGGCCAGGATCGACAGCGGCGCGATGGCGGCGACGGCGGCGAAGGTCGCGAAGACCTTGATGACCGCGTGCCCGGCCATCAGGTTGCCGGCAAGTCGGATCGAGTGGCTGAGAGGCCGCACGAAGTAGGAGATCAGCTCGATCACCGCGAGGATGGGCCGCAGCGCCAGGGGCGCGGACGAAACCCAGAAGAGACCGAGGAAGGCGGCGCCGTTCTTGACGAAGCCGATGATGGTGACGGCCAGGAAGACCGCGAGCGCCAGGACGGCGGTGACCGCAATGTGGCTTGTCGTGGTGAAGGCCATCGGCAGGAGGCCGAGGAAGTTCGCCATCACGATGAACATGAACAGCGTCATGATATAGGGGAAATACTTCAGGCCGTCCTTGCCGGCCACATCCTCGACCATCTTGTAGACGAAGCCGTAGGCAAGCTCGGCGATGGACTGGATGCGGGAGGGGATCAGCGCGCGGCCGCGGGTTCCGAGGATAAGCAGGGCCGCGATGCAAGCGACCGTGAGGGCCATCCAGAAGGTGACGTTGGTGATCGTGAAGGCGTTGACCGGGCCGTCGCCGAACAGCGGCTGCACGATGAACTGGTCCATCGGGTGGAACGAGAGGCTGCTGCCGCCTTCTGCGCCGTGAACTTCTTCCGCCACCTCAGTCCCCTTCCTTGTCGCCGGGTGCGCCCGGCGTGAATTCTCTCGCGCTGGCGAGCATGGTCTTCACCCCCGCCGCGAACCCCAGAAGCGTGAACACCACCAGAAACCACGGCAAAGTGCCGAAGAGGGTGTCCAGCCCGAATCCCACTCCGAAGCCGATCCCCAGCCCCGCCACCAGTTCGATCACCATGCGCCATGCCACGTTGAGCTGGCTGTAGTGTTCTTCCTGGTGCCGCTTCGCCGCGTCAGGGACGCGCTTACTGGCCAGTTTGGCTTCGAGGGCCTCCATCCGGGCCTTCCGATCCTGATCGGTCTCGGCCATGACGTCGTGTCCCCCATGAGAACTTGGGCGATGTCTAGAAAGAGGGTGGTCGCGAGTCAAGCTGACGCAGGACCAAGGGTTTTCTGCTGTAGTCCATTGAATCGCATCGGTAATCACCAGCAAAGGAGGGCGAGGTTCAAAAGGTCGCGGCTTGAAGCATATTCAACCGTATGGTTGAGGTTTCGGCGCCTGACCCATTGACGTAACGCCTCCTCAGGCGTCAGATCCCCCGCCATGCCCGCGCTCGACAGCATCTTCCACGCGCTTGCCGACCCGACCCGGCGCCGCATCCTGACCATGCTCCTCGAGGATGACATGGCGGTCACCGATGTGGCGGATCCCTTCGAGATGTCGCTGGCGGCGATTTCGAAGCACCTGGGCGTGCTGACGCGCGCCGGGCTCATCAGCCAGGAACGGCGAGGCCGACTGACCTGGTGCAAGCTGGAGCCGCAGGCGCTGAAGGACGCGAGCGTCTGGATGCAGGGCTTCGGTCAGTTCGAACCGGTCGACCTGGACGCCTTCGAGGATTTCCTGAAGCGCGAGTTTTCGGAGCCCGACAGCGAGGAGGACGTCACCACTCCTTCGCCTCTTCCTTGAGGAAGGCGAGGAAGGCCTGGACCTTGGTCGTGCGGTGCAGGTCGACGTGGGTCACGATCCATGACGGCGAGGTCCATTCGGGTCGGGGCGGAATGACCTGAACGAGGCCCGGCACGTCGCCTGCCTCCCACCCGGACAGAAAGCCCATGCCGACGCCTAGGCGGATCGCCTCGATCATCGGTCCGAAGTCGGAGGCGCGGAACACGATGCGCTCCGGCGGGACCGTCGTCACGAGCCATCGCAGGAACGGTGCGTTCGACGACAGGTTGTCCTGCGCCACGAAGTCATGGCCTGCGAGATCGTCGTCAGACGCGGGGCGGCCGCGCCGCTGGATGTAGCCCTCGGAGGCGTAGAGGGCGACCTCCTTGGCGAGGAAGGGCTGGACCACGTTGTCGGGGTTCTGGGGCTTGCGCCCCGCGCGGATGGCGACATGCGCCTCGCCGTATTCGAGACGGAGCAGCTTTTCGCCGGTGATGTAGCGGACCAGCACCTCGGGGTGACGTTCGCGGAACCGAACCAGAAGCTCGGTGATGCGCTTCGACAGCGCCGGAAGCGAGGTCACGACAAGCTCGCCCGAGACCGCATCGCCCTGCCCCCGGATGCGGTTCACGAGTTGCGAGAACTGGTCGTCCGTCGCCTGCGCGACCTGGAGGAGGTCACGTCCCGCCTCGGTCGCGCTGTAGCCGCGCGCGTGGCGCTGGAACAATTTCACGCCGAGGCGCGCCTCGAGCGAGTCGATATGGCGGATGACCGTAGCGTGGTGGACGCCGAGCGCATCGGCGGCGCCGCTGACCGTACCGAGACGGGCGACATTGAAGGCGGTGCGGATTTCGTCCCACGTTCCTAGTGACATGGATGGGTTATGGTGCACGATCGCGCGAAATGCGAGAGTCATCGCGCAGGACCCGCGCTTCCGGCGCGCCCGCCCGGCTTGATCCAGCGCAAGGCGCGCGCCCCGTCCGCCGGCGCAGGATCGGTCCAACGCATGGAGGTAAGCTATGAGCTACAAAACCCTCGTCACCGTGGTTCGCGAGCCAGAGCTCGACCGCAGCCATCTTGACGCCGCCCTCGCCTTTGCCGAGGCGCAGGACGCGCATCTGCACATCCTGAGCCTCGGGATCGAGCACATCCCGCCCGAGGCCTTCTATGGCGGCACCACGCCCATTGCCATCCAGGGCACCATCTCGGACGCCATCGAGGAGGCAACGGCTGCCGAAGCCTTCGCCAACGAGCAACTCAAGCGCTCGGGCGCGAGAGGAGAGGTCCAGCGCGTCGTCGCGCAGATGGGGGCCGTGTCCCAGATCGTGGCCCAGAACGCGCAGCTTGCCGACCTGGTGATCCTGTCGAAGCCCTATGGCGAAGGCCGCAGCGGCGAGGATGTCGCGGTGCTGGAGGCGGCGCTGTTCTCGACCCGGACGCCTGTCCTCGTCCTCCCGCAGGGCAAGACGATCGTCCCGGCGCCCAAGCGGGTGGTGGTGGCGTGGAACCAGTCCGGCGAGGCGCTGGCCGCGATCCGGGCCGCCCTTCCCCTGATGCGCGAGGCCGACAGTGTCGAAGTTCTGGTCATCGATCCGCCGCGTCATTCCGCCGGGACCGCAGACCCCGGTGCGCCCCTGGCCGAGATGCTGACCCGGCACGGGATCGAGGTCACCGTGTCCGTGGTGGCGCAGACGACGTCAAAGGTGTCGGATACCATCACGCGTCATGCCGCCGATCAGGGCGCGGACCTGGTCGTGATGGGAGCCTACGGCCACTCCCGCCTGCTGGAGGCGGTGCTGGGCGGGGCGACGCGCAACATGCTCGAGAACGCCGCCCTGCCCATGATCGTCGCTCACTGAGCGGCGATGGAGAACACCACGGTGACGGTCACGACGGTCTCGATCTCGCCCCGCGCGATCGGGACATCGGAGGCCGCCATCCGCATCTCGGCCTGGGGATAGGGGAACGGCATCGGAGGCATCGTCGCCTCGGAGATCGTGGTGACCTCGCCGAGGGTCACGCCGCCCGCCGCGGCCAGGCGTTCGGCCTTTGCGCGGGCGTCGGCGACGGCGGCGGTGCGGGCCTCGTCCTCGAGCGGGCGCGGCTCGGCCACGCTGAACGACAGCCCGTTGATCGTGTTCGCGCCGGTCGTGACGAGCGTGTCCAGAAGCGCGCCGAGCGCATCCAGATCGCGAACCCGTATCATCAGGTCGTTGTTGGCGATGTAGCCGGTGATGCGTGCGCCGTTCTGGTCGCTGTGATCCCACCTGGGCTGGAGGTTGAGCGAGGAGGTCTGCACGTCGCGGGGTTCGATCCCCGCTTCGGTGACGGCGACGAGGACGGCGGCGGCGGCTTCGCTGGCGGCGGACATGGCCTCGCCCGCGGTCGCTGCCTCGCGCATGACGCCAAGGTTGATGACCGCCATGTCGGGCTCGGCGGCGATGCGGCCTTCGCCGGTGACGACGATGGTGCGCGCCTCCTGCGCGGAGAGGGTCATGGGCAGGGCGGCAAGGCCCAAGGTCAGGATCAGGGTGGCTAGTCGCATGGGGAATCTCCGGAACGGGACAACTGTAGTGACAGAACCTAATCCTCGCGCCGCGTCGGCGCATCCCCGCAAATTGGCGGCGCTCCATACGTGACGACCCCACGGAGCCATGCTATCTCCTCGGTCATGACGAGCCGCTGGGGTTACGATCTTGATATGTCCGCCATCCGGCTCATGCGCCGGGACGGCAAGACGTGGCGAGAGATCGGGGCCGTCAAGATCGACGGGCCAGACATCGAAGACCGGCTTTTCGCCATGTCCGCGCACATGGACGACCCGTCCGATCCGGTGATGCTGTTCCTGCCGCGCGACCAGATCCTTTACATGGATGTCGACATCAGCAGCGAGGATGCGGTCGAGGTCGACATCCACCGCGCGCTGGACGGGCGGACGCCCTATGTCCTCGACGAACTCGAGATCGACTGGGAGATGACGGCCCCCGGACAGGCGCGCGTCGCGGCCATCGCTCTGGAAACGCTGGACGAGGCGGCCGCCTTCGCCGAGGCGCGCGGCCTGCGCATCGCGGGATACTCGTCTCTGGCGGCGCGGTCCGATTTCCCCCGGCCGCCGGACTTCGGCCGGCCGAACATGATGGATGACCTCGACGAGCCGGTCGCAGTGCCGGTGGTCGAGGACGAGGTCCCATCCGAGGCGGCCGCACCCGAGGAGGCTGTCGAGGCGGTTTCGAACGTGGCGATGGACGTGGCGCCCGAAAGCGTCGCGCCGGTCGTGGACGAACCCACGGCCGAAGTGCAAGTCAGCTACGTCTCGGTGGGGCCGGCTGAGATTCCGGCTGCGGTCGTCGAGGTCGGCGTTTCCGACGAGATTCCGCTGGACGAGACCACGGAGGACGCGGGCACCGTCGTCGACCAGGACGTGGTGCCGGAGACCGAGACGGTCACAGACGACGAACCGACTGCGACGGCGGATGACGGTCTCGAGGTCTCTGCCGATGCGGAGGCCAGCGACGAGCCTGACGCTGAAGAGGCGGCTGACGAACAGAGCGAGCCGGAGGAGGCTGACGACAGGGCTTCGTTGCCTGCGGACGTCGTCAGGTCGCGCCTGATCCTCGGAAATCTCGCCGAAGATGACGAGGCCGCGCCAGCCGAGGACGATGCGTCGGAACCCGTGGTTCCCCATAATTTCCATACGAAACGCGAGACGTCGCGGCCGCCTTCGACGCCGGTGTCGTTCTCGCCCGACGCGATCGGCGAACCCGTTCTCAAGGTCGACGATCCCAGGCCGGTGATGACTGTGAGGCCGCGCAGCCTGGCTCCGCTCCACCCCGGTGTGCCAGTCAACGGACCGAAGGTTCCGCCGCGCGTCCGGACCGATATCGCGGCGGGGACGATGCGCCGGCAGGTGGCGAGCCTGACGCCTCCGGCAGCCGCCTCGGTTCGTGCGGCACCGCGCGCAGGCGGTACGATCCGCACGCTGGCGGTGCTGGCCGTGGCGTTCATCCTCACCATCGGGATCGCCACGCTGGTATGGTCGCTGCTGCCCCTGCGGCCGAGCGAAGCGACAGTTCCGACGGTGCCGCGCCCGGTGGCGAACGATCTGGGGGCAGTCACGCAAGTCGAGCCGGAGCAGCAGGCGGCGGTGGTGCCGGAGCCAACCGAGGCGCCCATCGTGGACGCAGCTCCAACCGTGGCGGCGACCGATCCCTTGACGCCGACCGCGCCGGAAGAGCGGCCTGCGGGCACTGCGGCGGCAGTGCCGGATGCGGCGGTCGGGACCGACCAAACGGCCGCGCTGGCCCCTGCCCCGGCAGAAGACGCCGGGCCGTCCGTCGATACGGCGGCCGTCGCGGCGCCGGAGCCGGACTTGCCTGTGCCCTCGGTCGAGACGACCGTGGCGGAAGTGCCGTCGGTGGCGGTGGATGAGGCGGAACCGACTGAACTGGCAGCACTTTCCCGTCCCGTCACGGCGTCCGCGCCGAAGCTGACGAAGCTGCTCCGCTCGGGCGAGGGGCGTCCGCTATATGATCCGCAGCCGCCCTTCGCGGTGGCGCCTGACGGGTTGTCGGCGATCATGACGGCGGCGCCGTTTCCCGGACCGGACACCGACGAGGACATCGCCGAGACGACGAACGACATCTATATCGCCTCGATCGAGCCGAGCGATCTGGCGTTCGACGCCATTGCGCTTCCCGCTCCGGCCGGTCTGTCGGGCGACAGGATTCCGACTGTCGAGGCCGCGCCATCGCCGCCGGCAGAGCCTGAGGACGAGGTTGCGGCGCTGCCCGAGGCGGCGCAGGCCGACGCCGACGCCGGGCTCCGGGCGGCCATCGACGCGGCGACCGAACTTGCGTTGTCGGAGGCGGAACCGGCAGTTGCAGCGGAGGCAGAGACGGTCGAAGACCCCGGTCTTCCGGCGCTGACGGCCTTTGCGCAGGGGCTGCCGGAGCGGCTTCCCAAGGGTCGCCCGGGCGGGTTCGTGCAGGAGATAGAACGACAGCAATTCAATGGCTTGACCCGTTCGGAACTGGAAGGGCGCCGCCCGCCGGGGCGTCCGGAATCGGCGCAGGACGTGGCGGTGCGGGAGCAGGACGCGGGCACGGAGGCGAGCGCCTTGGCGGTGCCGACGTCGCTGTCGCCAAGGGGTCGCCCGGACGCGTTCGAGGCTGTGGTCAGCGCGGCGCTGGTGCGGCAGGAAGCGGCGCGGCTGACGGCGTCGCTGGACTTCGAGACGCCGAACACGAGCGACGCCATCGAGGCGGCGCTGGAGCAGGACATCGAGCCTGAGCCGAGGCCGCAGGACACGCCACGGCTGGCCATTCCGTCGAACGCCTCGGTGTCGCGGACCGCGACCATCGAGGATGCGATCCGGCTGAATTCCCTCAATCTTGTCGGGGTTTACGGAACTCCGGCTGACCGCAGGGCGCTGATCCGGCTGCCGTCGGGGAGGTATGTGAAGGTGAAGGTGGGTGACCGGTTCGACGGCGGGACCGTCGCGCAGATCACCGACACTCAACTTCATTACCGGAAGGGCAACCAGACGGTTTCTCTGAGCCTGCCGCGCGGCTGACACGCGCCCTTAACCCGGGTCGTGACGCGACGCACGGCGGTGCGGCGGACCGCCGGAACTCTTTCTTCGACGACGTCAGAAACAGGGCGATCCGTGAGAAACGGCCTGTCTGCAGAGCGTATGCAAGGCGTCGCAGCGGTCAAAGGACCGCGCTCACTCGGCAGCGACGTCGCCGTAGTCGCCCTTGGCCATCTCCTCGGCCTCGATCGACTCGAAGAGCGCCTTGAAGTTGCCCTCGCCGAAGCCGTCGTCGCCCTTGCGCTGGATGAACTCGAAGAAGATCGGGCCGATGACGGTCTTCGAGAAGATCTGGAGGAGGATCTTCGTCTCGCCGCCGTCGACCACGCCTTCGCCGTCGATGAGGATGCCATGGGTCTTCATGCGGTCGATGGGCTCTTCGTGGCCCTCGACGCGGGTCTTCGACAGCTCGTAGTAGGCGTCGGGAGGCCCGGGCATGAAGCGGACACCGCGCGAGGCGATCTCGTCCACCGAGTCGTAGATGTCGTGGGCGCCGACGGCGATGTGCTGGATGCCCTCGCCGTTGTACTTCTTGAGGTAGTTGACGATCTGGCCCGTCTCGCCGCGATCCTCGTTGATCGGGATGCGGATCTTGCCGCAGGGCGAGGTCAGCGCGCGGCTGAAGAGGCCGGTGAACTTGCCTTCGATGTCGAAGAAGCGGATTTCGCGGAAGTTGAACAGGTCCTGATAGAAGTGGAACCAGGTGTCCATGTTTCCCTTGAAGACGTTGTGAGTCAGGTGGTCGAGGTAGTGGAAGCCCACGCCTTCGGGGTTGGCCTTGGTCAGCCAGTCGAACTCGGCGTTGTAGGGCGAGGTGTCGTAGTAGTCCTCGACGAAGTAGATCAGGCTGCCGCCGATGCCCTTGATGGCGGGCACGTCCATGACCTTGCCGGGGCCGGTGTATTCCTCGGCGCCTTTCGCGAGGGCGTGCTTCAGGGCGTGCTCGGCGTCAACGACGCGCCAGCCCATCGAGGGGGCGCAGGGGCCGTGCTCGTCGATGAAGGCGGCGGCGTGGGTGCCGGGTTCGGCGTTGATGAGGTAGCTGATGTCGCCTTGCTGCCAAAGCTCGACATTTTTCGAGCGGTGCCTCGCGGCGAGGGTGAAGCCCATGCGCCCGAAGAGGTCGCGGAGAACCTGCGGGTCGGGATGGGCGAACTCGACGAACTCGAATCCGTCGGTGCCGGCGGGGTTCTTGTCGGTGATGGTGGATCGGGGGGCGTCGTGCGGGAAGGGTCCCATGGCGGTCACTCCTGTTCGCTGTTGCCTATAATGTAGGCTGAACGGTGCGCGGAAACCGCGCATTCTGGCCTTTGTGACACATCTATATGCGCGAAAATTGCATTTCATGGTCACGTTACGCATGATGACCGCATGGCCAGTCTTGACGACACCGACTACAGGCTGCTGACGGCGCTTCAGCGCGACGCACATCTGACGTCGGAAAAGCTGGGCGAGGCGCTGAACCTTTCGGCGAGCCAGGTCGGGCGGCGGCGTCAGCGGCTGGAGGCCGAGGGGTATATCGAAGGGTATCGCGCGCGGCTTGCCCCCTTGAAGCTGGGGCTTCACGTGCAGGCTTTCGTGTCGGTGCAGATGGCGACCCATGCGCCCGACCAGGTGAAGACCTTCGTGCGCATCGTGGAGACGCGCCCCGAGGTCACGAGCGCGTGGACATTGACCGGCGAGGCCGATTATCTTCTTCGCGTGTACTGCGAGGATCTCGCGGCGCTCAACATCCTGATCCACCAGGTCCTGCTTCCGCATCCGGCCGTGGCGCGTGTCCAGAGCCAGATCGTGATGGACCAATTGAAGGCAGACGGCCCTCTGCCGCTGTAGCGAGGACGACATGGAAGGCTTTCTCTTCGAAGCCGCCGTCTATCTTCTGGCGGCCGTGATCGCGGTGCCCCTGTCGGTGCGGCTGGGGCTGGGATCGGTGTTGGGATACCTGCTGGCCGGCATCGTCATCGGGCCGATCCTGGGTTATGCGGGCCAGGCCGAGGACCTTCAGCACTTCGCGGAATTCGGCGTCGTGCTGATGCTGTTCCTGATCGGGCTCGAGCTGACGCCGCGGGCGCTTTGGGACATGCGGCACCGGCTGATCGGTCTGGGTGGGGCGCAGATCGTGCTGACCGCCGGGCTGGTGACGGGCATCTGCTGGTGGGGCTTTTCCTATCCATGGCAGACGGCCCTGGCGATCGGAATGATCCTGTCGCTGTCGTCGACCGCCATCGTGCTTCAGACGCTGAACGAAAAGCGGCTGATGCAGACGCCGGGCGGGCGGTCCACGTTCTCGGTCCTTCTGACGCAGGACATCGCGGTGATCCCGATGCTGGCGGTGCTGCCGCTTCTGGCGGTGGGATCGGGGATGGCGTTCAGCCCGGACGGCTCGATCCAGCGGCCGGGGGACGACGCGGCGGCCAGGCATGGAGCCGAAGGTGCGGGCGGGGCGGAACAGACGGCCGAGGCGGCGAAGGCCTTCATCGAGTCGCTGCCCGCCTGGGGCGTCACGCTGGCGACCTTCGGCGCGGTCGCGGTGGTGATCCTGTTCGGGATGTATGCGACGCGGCCTCTGTTCCGCTTCGTCCACTGGGCGCGGCTGCGGGAGCTTTATACCGCCTTCGCCCTGCTCCTGGTCCTCGGCATCGCCTTCATGATGCAGCTTGTCGGTCTGTCGCCCGCGTTGGGGACGTTCCTTGCGGGCGTGGTGCTGGCCAACTCGGAATTCCGGCACGAGCTGGAAAGCGACATCGAGCCGTTCAAGGGCCTGCTGCTGGGGCTGTTCTTCATCACCGTGGGGGCGGGGATCAACTTCGGGCTCTTGTGGCGGGATCCGTTGCAGATCGTGCTGCTGACGCTTCTGTTGATGCTGACGAAGGGGCTGGTGCTGTGGCTTCTGGCGGTCGTGTTCCGGCTGAAGGGGCGGAACCGCTGGCTGTTCACCCTGGGGCTGGCGCAGGCGGGCGAGTTCGGCTTCGTGCTGGTGTCGTTCTCGTCGCAACTGGGGGTGCTGTCGGCCAGCCAGAGCGGGCGGATCCTGCTGGTGGTCGCGCTGTCGATGCTGCTGACGCCCTTGTTCTTCATCGCCTACGAGCGGCTTCAGCACCGGATGGCGGGCGACGGCGTGGACCCGCGCGAGCCCGACACCATCGACGAGCAGCAGAAGGTCATCATCGCGGGGACCGGGCGGTTCGGGCAGATCGTCAACCGGCTGATCATGCTGGCAGGGATGCGGGCGGTCGTGCTGGACAACAACCTCGAGGCCATCGACACGATGCGGCAGTTCGGGGTGAAGGGGTTCTTCGGCGACCCGACGCGGCCCGAGCTTCTGCACGCGGCGGGGCTGAAGGACGCGCGCGTGCTGGTGGTGGCGCTGGACGACAAGGAGGCGGCGCTGCGGCTGGTGCGCTATGCCCGGCAGCAGAGGCCGGACCTGCACATCGTGGCGCGGGCGCACGACCGGGTTCATGTCTACGAGCTGGTCCAGGCGGGCGCCGACAAGCAGGTGCGCGAATTGTTCGACAGCAGTCTGCGGGCGGGGCGATACGTGCTGGAGGAGATGGGGCTGACCGACATGGAGGCTGCGCGGATCGAGCACTTCTTCTTCCGCAAGGACCGCGAGGCGCTGCGTGAGCTGGCGGCGCTTTGGAAGCCCGGCGTGCCGGTGAGCAAGAACCCGGCCTATGTCGCGCGGTCGCGCGAGCTGAACTCGGAGCTGGAGGCGGCGCTGGTGGAGCATCTGGATCAGGCGCAGGGGCCGGTGAGCGAGATGGATATGCGGCCCCGGATGCGGCCCTTCTCGACAGCGGCCGCGCAGCCTGCAGAGACCGAACAGGGGGCCGCCACCTAGGCGGCGGACCGGCGACAGTTCACCGAAACGTGGGGTCGCGCCCTGTCCCTTCGGCGGCGGGGACTATATCATCGGGTCGGGCAGGGTCAAAACCGGGAGGAGCGGCAGTGACGGCGAAACGGGTCTTGGGCGCGGTTCTTGCGCTCTGCACCTTCTCCACCGGCGCTCTCGGGTTCGAGATCAGGTTCCAGACTCCCGATACGGGGGACTCGTTGCGCGACGCGCTTTACGCGTCGTCGCTGACGGCCGCCGAGAAGGAGGAAGGGACGAACGATCCGCAGGACATCCTGGCTGCCGCGCAGGCGGATTATGCGCGGCTTCTGGGCGTGCTTTACGACAGGGGCCGCTATTCCGGCGTCATCTCGATCCTGCTCGACGGGCGCGAGGCTGCGGCGATCCCGCCGCTGTCGGCACCGCGGGCGGTGCAGGAGGTGACGATCCGCGTCGAGCCGGGCCCCGTGTTCCGCTTCGGCCGGGCCGAGATCGGTCCGCTGGCGCCGGGCACCGAGATCCCGGAGGAATATCGCAGGGGCGAGGTCGCGGGCGCCGCGGCCATTCGCGCCGCAGCCGAGGCCGCCGTGGAAGCATGGCGGTCGAACGGCAACGCCAAGGCGCGGGTTTCGGACGAGAGGATCGTCGCGCGGCACGCTCAGACGCAACTGGACGCGAGCCTGCGACTGACGCCGGGCCCCGTCCTGAGCTTCGGTCCGGTCCGCGTCAGGGGCAACGACGACACAAAGACGGCGCGCATCCTGAAGATCGCGGGACTGGAGGAAGGCCGGCGCTATGACCCAGAGGAGATCGACCGCGCGGTGACGCGGCTTCGGCGCACCGGCACCTTCAGCAGCGTCACCGTCGAGGAGGCCGAGGCGATAGGGCCGGGCAACACCCTGCCCCTGACCATCGGCGTCGTCGAGCAGACGCCGCGCCGCTTCGGCTTCGGCGCCGAGTACGGCTCGGTCGAGGGCGGGCGACTGTCGGCCTTCTGGCTGCACCGCAACTTCCTGGGCGGCGCCGAGCGGTTCCGCGTGGACGGCGAGGTGTCGGGCATCACCGGCGAGACCGGCGGCATCGACTACAGCCTCGGCGTCCGCTACGAGCGGCCAGCCACGCCGAAGGCCGACATCGACCTTTTCGCAGCCTTCTCGTTCGAGTCGCTGGACGAGCCCGATTTCACCTCGGACACGACTGAGTTCACTTTGGGCTTCACGCGCTATGCGACCGACGAGCTGACCGTCGAGGCGGGGCTCGGCTATCTTTACTCCGAGATCGTGGACGACTTCGGGCCGGAGACCTTCAGTCTCATCACCCTGCCGCTTGCCGCTGAGTACGACGCGCGGGACGTGCCCTTGAACCCGACCGAGGGGCTCTATGCCGACCTGACGGTGACGCCGTTCCTGGGTCTGGCGGGAACCACCGACGGAGCGCAGATGACCTTCGACGGGCGCGGCTATCGCGCGCTGGGCGGCACGATCTTCGCGGGGCGGTTGCAACTAGGCGCGCTGGCCGGGCCGAGCCTTGAAGACAGCCCGGCGATCTATCGCTTCTATTCCGGCGGGGGCGGCACGGTGCGGGGCCAGGATTACCAGTCGCTTGGCGTCGATACGGGCGGCGCCTTCACCGGCGGGCGCAGTTTCGTCGGTCTGTCGGCCGAGGCGCGGGTCAATGCGGGCGAAAACTTCCAGGTCGTGCCCTTCGTCGACTGGGGCTACATCGGCGAGGAAAGCTTTGCCGACTTCTCGGGCGAGAGCCACGCCGGTGCTGGTCTGGGCGTGCGGTACGTGACGGGCATCGGACCCATTCGGCTGGACGTCGCGACGCCGATCGCGGGCGATACGGAGTCGGCCAACTTTCAAATCTATGTCGGCATCGGGCAGGCGTTCTGATGCGGCGCGGTCTTCTTCTTGCCCTTGCGCTGAGCGTCGCGCTGCCCGCCGCCGCGCAGGTCACGGACGCGCCCGCCGACGAGGAGCCCGGCTTCTTCGACCGCCTGTTCAGCAGCGACGACTCTCCCGACGACGAGGCGCAGGGCGGGTTCCTCGAGCGGCTGATCGAGGACAACCTGTCCGGCGCGGGCCGGCAGGTCAGCATCACGGGTTTCGAGGGCGCGCTTGGCGGGCGGGCGACGATAGAGAGCCTGACCATCGCCGACGATGAGGGCGTGTGGCTGACCATCACCGACGCGGTTCTGGACTGGAACCGGAGCGCGCTGTTTGGGGGGCAGCTTGAAGTCTCGCAACTGACGGCGGACGAGATCCTGCTGCCTCGACTGCCTTCGGTGCCCGAGAGCGATGCGCCGACGCCCGAGGCCTCGGGGTTCAGCCTGCCGGAGCTGCCGGTCAGCATCGAGATCGGCCAGATCGCCGCCGCGCGGGTGGCCATCGGCGCTCCGGTGTTCGGGGCCGAGGCGGAGGTGTCGCTGGAGGGCGCCGTGAGCCTCGCGGACGGCGAAGGCGAAGCGACGCTTGCGGTCGAACGGTTGGACGGGCGCGGGGCCCTGACGCTGGAGGCGGCTTACGCCAACGAGACGGGCGTGCTGGCGCTGGATCTGGCGCTGGAGGAGGCGCTGGACGGTATCTTCGCCAATCTTGTCGATCTGCCGGGCCGGCCTTCGGTCGAGTTCGGCGTGGTCGGCGAAGGACCGGTGGACGCCTTCGCCGCCGACATTCGCCTGGCGACTGACGGGGCCGAACGGCTGACCGGGCAGATCGCGACAGCGGGCGGCGAGGCCGAGGGCGAGAGGCGCTTTACCGTCGACATCGGCGGCGACATCGCTCCGGTCTTCGCGCCGGACTATCGCCCGTTCTTTGGCGATGCGGTGGCGTTGCAGGCGGAGGTCACGCGCTTTCCGGATGGGCGCACGCTGCTTGAAGGGCTCGACCTGTCAGCGGGTGCGCTGACTCTGGAGGGCCGTGCGCTGATCGGCGCGGATGGGCTGCCGGTCGAGATCGCGGTCGAGGGTGCGATTGCGTCGGCAGACGGGACGCCCGTGCTGCTGCCCCTGCCGGGACCCGAGACGCGGGTGGACCGGGTGGATCTTGAGGTCTCTTACGACGCGGCGCAGAGCGAGGACTGGCAGGGCGCCTTCCGCATCGCCGGGCTGGATCGGCCGGGCTTCAAGGCAGAGGCGCTGGAACTGGACGGCACGGGACGGATCGCGCAGGGCGAGGACGGCGGGGTCACGGCGAACCTCGACTTCGCGGCGCGGCGGCTGGATTTCGGCAATCCCGACGCCGAGGCGGCACTGGGCGAGGAGGTCACGGGTGCTGCGCGGATCGAATGGGCCAAGGGCGGCGACCTGCGGGTGTCGGACCTGACGGTGACGGGCGAGAGCTATGGTCTGTCGGGCGACGCGGTGGTGTCGTTTCCCGAGGAGGGCGGGCCGGTCGCGACGGGCTCGGCCCGCGTCGAGGCGCAACGGCTGGCGGCGTTCTCGGGCCTTGCGGGGCGGCCGCTTTCGGGGGCAGCGGAGATTCAGGCAGACTTCACGGCCGAGCCGCTGTCGGGGACGTTCGACGTGGATCTTGAGGGGTCCTCGACCGACCTTGCCGTGGGACAGGAGATCGCGGACCGCATCCTGGACGGCGAGACGGACTTGAGCCTGCGCGCCGTGCGCAGCGAAGAGGGCATCGTCCTGACGCTGCGACGGATCGAGAGTGCCGAGGCGCGGGTGACGGGACGGGCCGAGTTGCGGTCTGGCGGCTCGCAGCTTTCGCTAGAGGCGCGGCTCGAGGATGCGTCGACGGTGCTGGAGGAATTGTCAGGGCCGGCGGTGCTGACCATCGAGGGCACCGAGGACGAGGAGCGCGACTGGGCGATCAACGCGACGCTCGACGGGCGCGATCTGGATGCGACGGTGGGCGGCCGGCTGACGGATTTGTACGAGGCGCCACGCTTCGACGGACGGATCGAAGCGTCGTCGCCCGACGTGAGCGCCTTCGCGGGCGTGGCGGGACTGCCGATCCGGGGGGCGCTGACGCTGGACGCCGAGGGCGGGCTGGCGTTCGACCTGTCGGACTTCGCGCTGACCGCGCAGGCGACGGGCGACGGCTTCGGCATCGGGCAGGCTCAGGCCGACCGGGTGTTCGCGGGCGCGTCCTCGGCGCGGGTCGAGGTGGCGGGCAGTCTGGAGCGGATCGCGTTCGATGTGTTCGAGGTGGCGACGCCGGTGCTGACGGCTTCGGGTGAGGGCGTCCTGACCGATGCGGCGACGGCGCCCCGGTTCGAGGGGCGGATCGAGGCCGCATCGCCCGACGTCTCGGCTTTCCGCGAGCTTGTAGGGATGCCGATCTCGGGCGCGGCGACTGTGGATGCCGAGGGCGTGCTGGCGTTCGACCTGTCGGAGTTCGACCTGCGGGCGGAGGTCGAGACGCAGGATCTTGGCATCGGCCAGCCTGATGTGGACAGGCTGCTGTCGGGGCGCGCGACGGCGAGGGTCGATGCTGCGGGCAGCCGCGAGGCGGTGACGGTGCGGCTGTTCGAGGTGCGATCCGACGAGCTTACGGCATCTGCCAGCGGGCAGATCACCGAGGGCGACAGTCTTCTGTCGCTGGAGGCGCGGCTGGCGGACGTCTCGCGCTATGCGGGCGGCATCTCCGGTCCGCTGTCGGTGACGGGACAGGTCTCGCGCAGCGGGACCGGACCCTTCACCGTCAATCTGGAGGCTGACGGGCCGGGCGGATCATCGGCAAGTGTCGAGGGCACGCTCGCCTCCGACGCCTCGACCGCCGACCTGGCGCTGCGGGGATCGCTGCCGCTTGGGCTGCTCGATCGTTTCCTTGGGGCGCAGAACCTGACGGGCACCGGCGGTTTCGACCTTCGACTGAACGGACCGCTGGCCCTGTCGAGCCTGACGGGTCAGGTGACGACGGCCAATGCGCGGCTTGTGTTGCCGAGGCTGAACCTGACGCTGGAGGATCTGACGCTGAACGCTCAGATCAACGGCGCCCAAGCCCAGATTTCGGCCACCGCGGCGGTCGCGGACGGCGGACGGGTGACGCTGGAGGGCTCCGTGGCTCTCGTCGCGCCCTACCCGGCCGACCTGACGCTGGTCCTGTCGAGCGTCGCGCTGTCGGACCCAAGGCTTTACGAGACGACGGCGGACGGGCGTATCACGATCACCGGTCCCCTCGCGGGGGGCGCGCGGATCGCCGGCTCCATCGAGCTGGGCGAGACGAACATCCGCATCCCCGCCTCGGGCTTCGGAGGCGCGGGCGCCATCCCCGAGATCATTCACATCGCGGAGCCGCCGCCCGTGCGACGGACGCGGGCGCGTGCCGGTCTTCTGGGGGAAAACGGCGGCGGCAACGGCGACGGTGGCGGCTCGGGTGCGGGCGGACCGGTCTATCCGCTGGACATCACGATCTCGGCGCCGAACCGCGTGTTCATCCGAGGACGGGGGCTGGAAAGCGAATTCGGCGGCAGCCTGCGCCTGACCGGGACAACGGCCGACGTCGTTCCCCTCGGGTCGTTCGAACTGATCCGGGGCCGGCTGGACATCCTCGGCAAGCGGCTGGAGCTGGAGGAAGCGCGCGTGACGATCCAGGGTTCGTTCGAGCCCTACCTCGACCTGCGCGCCTCGACCACCGCCGAGGATTACCGCGTGAACGTGCTGGTCACCGGTCCGGCAGGCGATCCCGACATCGCCTTCACCTCAAACCCCGATCTGCCCGAGGAGGAAGTGCTGTCGCGGCTTCTCTTCGGCCGCGGGCTGGAGACGCTGAGTCCGTTTCAGGCAGCGCAACTGGCGCTGGCCGTCCGCACGCTGGCCGGTCAGGGAGGCGAGGGCGTGGTCAGCCGGGTTCGCGAGCAATCGGGGCTGGACGACCTGGACATCGTGACGGGAGAGGACGGCAACACCGCGGTGCGGGCGGGGGCATATCTGTCGGACAATCTCTATACCGACGTGACCGTCGACAGCGAGGGCGAGACCGAGGTCAATCTGAACCTGGACCTCACGCCATCCGTGACGGTGAAGGGCGGATTCTCGAACGACGGCGAGACGAGCCTCGGCGTCTTCTTCGAGCGTGACTATTAAGCCACGGCATCGCGGAGGGCCAAGTCGCTTTTCCAACGTCGTTATTCGGCGCGGACGTCGAATTTCCGGGCAATCCGCTGGCCGACGGGGCGGATCCGCGCATGGTCGGGGCGGCATGTTGGAATCGCCACATTGCGATGTTACATTGGAACCGGCGGGCCCCGGCGCCGTTTTTCCGTGGTGAAACGTAGGAGGACGATGTCCTGTCCCAGGTTCAAGACGCGGCCAGCGTGGCCGCCGGAACGGCCGGTCCTGTGATGACCGGCACCCTTTCGAGCGACGAACTGCTCGTCCACATCCTCGCAACGCTGGAAGACCTCAAGGCCGAGGAGATCGTCAAGATCGACCTTCGCGGCAAATCGAGCATGGCCGACTGGATGGTTATCGCGACGGGCCGGTCTTCCCGGCAGGTCTCCTCGATCGCGGATGCCGTGGTCGACAGGCTGAAGCAGGATCACGGGCGGCTGTCCAAGATCGAGGGCAAGGAAACCGGCGACTGGGTGCTGATCGACGCGGGCGACGTGATCGTCCACGTCTTCCGCCCCGAGGTGCGCGAGTTCTATCAGCTGGAAAAGATGTGGCTGTCGCCGAAAGAGGCAGCGGCGACCGGCCGGGCCTGACCCCAGGGTTATGCGCGTCAAGATCGCGGCGGCCGGCCGTCTGAGGGCCGGCGCCGAGGCCGACATGGTCTCGGACTATCTCACGCGGTTCGACCGAACCGGGCGCGCGCTGGGGCTCGGTCCCGCAACCATCCACGAAATCGAAGCGAAGAAGGGCGGCATGGTGGCCGAGGCCGACCTGCTTGGCCGCGCGGTTCAGGGCGCCGATGTCGTCGTGGCGCTGGACGAACGCGGCCGGGTGATGACCTCGCCCGAGTTCGCGGCGATGCTGGCGGACTGGCGCGACCAGGGGCGCGGCGAGGTCGCCTTCATCATCGGCGGCGCCGACGGCATTCATCCGGCGCTGCTGGAGGCCGCCGATGCGCGTTTGTCCTTCGGGATGATGGTCTGGCCGCACATGCTGGTGCGCGTGATGCTGTCCGAGCAGCTTTATCGGGCCGCCTCGATTCTGGCAGGCGCGCCCTACCACAGGGACTAGGCGTCAGGCGGCGTAGGTGTGTCGGGCCTGGAGAAGCTGTGCGCAGATGACCTCGACGGCAGGCCGTGCATAGGGCTTTTCGAGGCAGGGCTCGTGGAAGCCCATGGTGCGGACGATGGCGGCAGGCTCACGCGAGGTGACGACGCCCGGGATCCCCGCGCGCCGCAGCCAGCGCGACAGGTCATCGGATGGCAGGCCCAACAGCGAGGCACCGAAGATCACCGCGTCGACATGCGCCGCGTCGCCTCTGAGGGCGCGGAGCGCCATCGCGGGGACCACGGCGATGGCCGCGACCTCGTGGCCCAGATCTTCGAGAATGCATTCGATGTCGATGGCCGCGACGGTATCGTCCTCGGCCAAAAGGAAACGGAGTCTGTCGTCGGAACCGTGCAGTGTCATCGGTCGCCCCCAGGGTTCAGGGTTTGTCGGATCGTCCCACCACTGACCCAGCCATAGCAGATTCGCGTGACGGTTGCGCGACATTCGCGCGACAGGGCGGTGGACGTAGCGGAAAGCTGCCGTCAGGTCGTGACGTCGGGAGCGGTCCGGCCGGTGTGACGCTCGATTCCCGCGATTTGATCGGCGGTCTCGACCACCTGCGTCAGAGCCTCGGCGGCGGGGCGTTCCAGCTTCGACGGGTCGCTTTCGACCGCCTCGAGATAGACGCGCAAGGTCGCGCCCACCGTCCCGGTGCCTGACAGGCGATAGACGATGCGGCTGCCGTTGTCGAAGAGGATGCGGATGCCCTGCCCTTCCGAGTGCGAGCCGTCGACGGGGTCGTCGTAGGCGAATTCGTCAGCCGCGCTGACGGTGCCCGCCGGAAAGGTCTGTCCCGCAAGCCCGGGCAGGCGCGCGCGGAGGTCGTCCATCAGCGCGTTGGCGCGGGCGTTCTCGACCGCCTCGTAGTCGTGGCGGGTGTAATAGTTGCGGCCGAAGCGCTGCCAGTGCGCACGCATCAGGTCGCCGACGCCTTGTCCCGTTTCGGCGAGGATGTTGAGCCAGAGCAGCACCGCCCAAAGCCCGTCCTTCTCGCGGACGTGGTCGCTGCCGGTGCCGGCACTTTCCTCGCCGCACAGGGTCACCTTGCCGGCGTCAAGAAGATTCCCGAAGAACTTCCAGCCGGTAGGCGTCTCGTAGCAGTCCAAACCCAGCGCCTCGGCGACGCGGTCGACGGCGCCGCTTGTCGGCATGGAGCGAGCCACGCCCTTGAGGCCGCCTGCATAGCCGGGGGCGAGGTGCGCGTTCGCGGCGAGGACGGCGAGGCTGTCGGAGGGCGTGACGTAGAGCCCGCGCCCGAGGATCATGTTGCGGTCGCCGTCGCCGTCGGAGGCGGCGGCGAAGTCGGGGGCGTCCGGACCCATCACGAGGTCGACCAGCGGCTTGGCCCAGATCGGGTTCGGGTCGGGATGGCCGCCACCGAAGTCGGGCATCGGTGTGCCGTTGACGACAGTGCCCTTCGGCGCGCCGAGGCGGCGTTCCAGGATCTCTACGGCATAGGGGCCGGTCACGGCGTGCATGGCGTCGAAGCACATGGTGAAGCCGGAGGCGAAGAGGTCGCGGATGGCTGCGAAGTCGAAGAGGCTCTCCATCAGCGCGGCGTAATCGGCGACGGGGTCCACGACCTCGACCTCCATGCCGCCGAGAGTCGTCGTGCCGGGTGTCGAGATGTCGATGTCCTGCGATTCGACGATCGCGTATGAGGCGAGTGACGTCGTCGCGTCGAAGATGCGGTTCATCAGATCTTCCGAACCGGGACCGCCGTTCGGGCCGTTGAACTTGATGCCGAAATCCTCGTCTGGACCGCCCGGGTTGTGGCTGGCCGAAAGGATGATGCCGCCGTCGGTCTCGCGCTTGCGGATCAGGTGCGAGGCGGCGGGGGTCGACAGGATGCCGTCCTGCCCGACGATCACCTTGGCGGCGCCCGAGGCCGCCGCCATTCGCAGGATCACCTGCACCGCGCGGTCGTTGAAATAGCGCCCGTCGCCGCCGACGACGAAGGTCTTCCCCTCTGCGCCGCCGATGCCGTTCCAGATCGCCTGCACGAAGTTCTCGAGGTAGTGCGGCTCCATGAAGGTGCGGGTCTTCTTGCGCAGACCCGAGGTGCCGGGCTTCTGGCCCTCGATGGGCTGCGTCTTGACGGTCAGGCTTTGCATCTGGTGTCTCCCCTCGCACCACTCGCACCTAGCGAGGGTTCAGTCCCCGGCAACCCCGGCAGGTCAGACGGACATCGTCGCTGCCACGGCCTTCTTCCAACGCGCGTATTTCGTGTCCCGCTCGTCCTTGGGCATCGTCGGCTCGAAGCGGCGCTCCAGCGCCCAGCCTTTCGAAAAGCCCTCGGCGTCCGGATAGACGCCCGCGCGCATTCCCGCCAGCCAGGCCGCGCCGAGCGCCGTCGTTTCCAGCACCTGCGGGCGGTCGACGGGGGCGCCGATGATGTCGGCGAGAAACTGCATGGTCCAGTCGCTGGCTGTCATGCCGCCGTCGACGCGCAGGACGCCTTCGCTGTCGTGGCCCATGTCGCCGCGCATCGCCTCGAGAAGGTCTCGGGTCTGGAAGCCCACGCTTTCGAGCGCGGCGCGCGCCAGCTCCTTGCGGCCCGAGTTGCGGGTGAGGCCGAAGACCGCGCCCCGGCAATCGGGATCCCAGTAGGGCGCGCCCAGGCCGGTGAAGGCGGGCACGAGGATCAGCGACTGGCTTGCGTCCGCGCCTTCGGCCATCGCCTGCGTCTCCTTGGCGGCCTCGATCAGTCCCAGCCCGTCGCGCAGCCATTGCACCACAGCGCCGGCAATGAAGATCGAGCCTTCGAGCGCATAGGTCGGCTTGCCGTCCAACTGATAGGCGATGGTGGTCAGAAGCCGGTTGGTCGACCGGACCGGCGCATCGCCCGTGTTGAGCAGCGCAAAGCAGCCCGTGCCATAGGTCGACTTCATCATGCCGGGCGAAAAGCACGCCTGACCCACGGTCGCCGCCTGCTGGTCGCCCGCGACGCCGAGGATGGGGATGTCGCCGCCGAAGACCGTCGTGGTGCCGAAGTCGTCGGCACAGTCGCGGACCTCGGGCAGCATCTCGCGGGGGACGTCCAGCAGTTCGCAGATCGTCGAGGACCAATCGCCCTTGTGGATGTCGTAAAGCATCGTGCGCGCGGCGTTGGTCGCGTCGGTGACGTGCGAGCGTCCTTCGGTCAGACGCCAGATCAGCCAGCTATCGACCGTGCCGAACATCAGCCGGCCGATGCGGGCGCGGTCGCGGGCGTCCTCGACCTGATCGAGGATCCACTTGGCCTTTGTCGACGAGAAGTAGGGATCGGCGATCAGGCCCGTCTTGGCGGTGATCGTCTCTTCGTGACCGTCGGCCTTCAGCCTCGCGCAGTAGTCCGCCGTGCGGCGGTCCTGCCAGACAATGGCGTTGTGCAAGGGTTTGCCGGTGTCGCGGTCCCAGACCAGCGTCGTTTCGCGCTGGTTGGTGATGCCGATGGCGGCGATGTCGGCGGCGGTGGCGCCGGCCTTGTCCATCGCGGCGGTCGCGGTCTCGACCACCGTGCGATACAGGTCCTCGGGATCGTGCTCGACCCAGCCCGACGCCGGGAAGTGCTGGGGGAACTCCTGCTGGGCAGAGGCCACGATACGGAGGTCGGCGTCGAACAGGATCGTCCGGCTGGAGGTCGTGCCCTGGTCGATCGCCATAACGTAGGTGGTCATGCTGTCCCTCCCTTTGGGGCGCAGTCTGTCCAAAGCCTTGGCACTTCGCAACTGCGTGCCTGCCGCTTCATCTCTTCCCCATCATGCAAGCCCGCTCCTGCCGTCCCTCACCCGCTCGTGATTGGCGCTGGCCGACCTGTCCGCTAGGCTTTGGCACAGGAGGTTTCCCCATGCTCCGACTGACCCTTGCCGTCGCCCTCGTTACCGTCGGCCTGCCCGCGCTGGCGCAGGACCGGATGCCGAGCCACTGCATCGCCATCGCCGACGCCTCGCCCGAACTTGTCTGGCGGGCCGCATGGTCCGACCCCCTGCCCGACGCCGAGACGGTGCGGATCTCCTATGTCGATCACTCGATGTACCTGATCCAGACCGAGGGCGGGCTCGACGTCATCACGGACTTCAACGGGTTCACGGGCTCGGGCGGTCCGCGGCCGGACGTGGTGACGATGAACAACTCGCACAGCAGTCACTGGACCGCCATTCCCGACCCGTCGATCCCGAACATTCTCGAGGGCTGGCGGCAGGAGGGCGCGCCGGCCGACCACTACCTCGATTTGGGCGAGATGCTGGTCCGGAACGTGACCACCGACGTGCGGGGCGGCTTTGGCGGCGACCGGATCACCGACAACAACTCGATCTTCATCTTCGAGGTCGCCGGTCTCTGCATCGGGCATCTCGGACACCTTCACCACGAGCCGTCGGACGAGACCTATGCCGCCATCGGGCGGCTGGACGTGGTGATGGCGGCGGTGGACGGCGGCATGACGGTCGACATCCCGACGATGATCCGGATCGTGAAGCGGCTGCGGTCCTCGGTCGTCCTGCCGATGCACTGGTTCTCGGGGCCGTCGCTGGAGCGTTTCCTTGTGGGCGTTTCGGACGAGTTCGCGGTCGACGTCCGTGACGGCAGCGAGATGGAGGTGTCGCTGCGCACCTTGCCGTCGCGGCCGACGGTTGTCGTGCTGCAACCGGGCTTTCTGGCACCCTCGCTGGATTGACACTCTCGGGGCCCGGACCTACCGCTTGGCCCATGCTGACAGACGCCGACCAAGCCTTCGCCGACGCGCTCGCCCTTCGTGGCGTGACCGTGAAACCCGCCGCACCCAATTACCTGGAAGAGCCGCGCGACGTCTATCATGGCCGTCCCGGCTTCGTGGCGCTGCCGTCCGATACCGACCAGGTATCCGAGGTGGTGAAGGCTTGCGCCGCTGCGGGAGTGGGGATCCAGCCCTATGGCGGCGGCACGGGTCTTGTCGGCGGGCAGGTTTCGTCCGAGGGGCCCGTACCGCTGATCGTCTCTCTCGAACGGATGAACCGCGTGCGCGCGATCTATCCCGAGGAAGATACCATCGTCCTCGACGCCGGCGTGACGGTGTCCGAGGCGCAGGCGGCGGCCGAGGCGGCGGGGCGGCTGTTTCCGGTCAGCTACGGCAGCCAGGACAGCGCGAGGATCGGGGGCGGGCTGGCGGTGAACTCGGGCGGGCTGAACGTCCTGCGCTATGGCATGGTCCGCGACGTGTGCCTCGGGATCGAGGCGGTGCTGCCGGACGGCTCGATCCTGAACGGGCTGAAGCGGCTGCGGAAGGACAACACGGGCTACGATCTGCGCCACCTGCTGATCGGGTCCGAGGGCACGCTCGGCATCATCACGGGAGCGGCGATGCGCCTGTTCCCGCGCCCCGCGCAAATCGCGACGGCCTTCCTCGTCGTGCGCGACCCAGGCGCGGCCATCGCGCTTCTTACGCTCTTCCGACAGCGGGCGGGCGAGGCGGTGTCGGCCTTCGAGCTGATCTCGCGCACGAACTTCGACATGATGGCCGAGACGCATCCCGAGGCGCGTCAGCCGTTCGAGACGTTCCCGGAGTGGGCGATCTTGACCGAACTGGGCACCGGCCCCGGCGCGGACCCCGAGGAGATGATGACCGCACTCTTCGAGGATGCCTTCGAAGCCGGCCTCGTCAGCGACGGCGCGGTGGCGCAGAGCGGGCAGCAGCGCGCCGACTTCTGGCATTTCCGCGAGACCATCCCCGAGGCGAACCGCCGGATCGGCGCCATCGCGTCGCACGACATCTCGCTGCCGCTGTCCGAACTCGCAGGGTTCATCGCCGAGGCGCCGGAGGCGATCGCCGCGATCGCACCGGGCCGCATCGCCTGCTTCGGCCACCTGGGCGACGGCAACCTGCACTACAACCTCTTCCCGCAGAGGGGCGACACCCGCGACGCCTACATGGCGCGGTCGCACGACGTGTCGGACCTTGTCCACGAGATGGTCGTCGCGCGGGGCGGCAGCTTCAGCGCCGAGCACGGCGTGGGCCGCAAGAAGGTGGGCGAACTGCAACGCTGGGGCGACCCCGCCAAGCTGGCCGCCATGCGGGCGATCAAGACGGCGCTCGATCCCAAGGGCATCATGAACCCCGGCGCGGTGCTGCCCCTCCTCTGACCGTGGCTTCCCTGCCGCGTCCGGGGAACTGCGTGACCAAGACGCTTGCGACAGCGCCGGGCGCCTGCCAAGGTTTCCCGACCTACAGCCGCCATGAGAGCGGCGTCCATGAGAGGCAGGACCAATGAGCGAGCAGCACGCTTTCGCCGACGAATTGCGCACGCGAATTCTTCAGCAACCCGACGTGATCCTCGAGGATCCGGATGTAATGCGGGCGCTCATCACGGCGAACGACCGGTCGCTTGGCGGCAATGTCGTCGACCTTCGCGGTGTGGCGATGGACCGTCTCGAGGCACGACTCCAGCGGCTGGAAGACACGCACCGCTCGGTCATCGCGGCGGCCTACGAGAACCTCGCGGGCATGAACCAGGTGCATCGCGCCATCGTGTCTTTCCTCGAGCCTCTGACCTTCGAGGGCTTCCTGTCCTGCATCGGGACGGACGTGGCCGACATCCTGCAGGTCAACCTCGTGCGCCTTGTCCTGGAAAGCCAGGAGATGCCCGACGCGAACCTCGGCAGCGACGTCCTGACCGTGGTGCAGCCCGGCTTCGTGGGAGACTACATGGGGCAAGGGCGTCCGATCCGGCGCGTCACGCTGCGCCAGACCGACGGCAACGCCGGCCTCGTCTTCGGGCGCGGCGCGGGGTGGATCCAGTCGGAAGCCTGCATCTATCTCGACTTCGGCGCAGGCCGCCTGCCGGGGATGCTGGCCTTCGCCTCGGATGATCCGCTGCATTTCGCGCCGACGCAGGGCACGGACCTTCTGGACTTCATGGGATCGGTCTTCGAACGCGCCATGCGGCGCTGGCTGGGGTGATCCAGCCCGGCCTCCGCGACGCGCTGGAGCGGTGGCTGGCCGAGCTGGCCGCCGTGGGCGGGCGGTCGCCGCGCACGGTCGAGGCTTATGGCTCGAACGTGGCGGCATTTCTGGCCTTTCTCCAGACGCATGACGGAGACGGCGCGGGCACGGCGCGGATCGGACGGCTGACGCTTCAGGACATGCGGTCCTGGATGGCGCACGAGCGCGCCCGGGGACTTTCGGCGCGGTCGCTGGCGCGGGCGCTGTCGGCGGTGAAGAACTTCGTCGCCTGGATGGCCGAGCGCGAGGGGTTCGACCCCTCGGCCGTCTTGATGACGCGCACGCCGCGGTTCAAGAACAAGCTGCCGCGCCCGCTGGCCGAGGACGCCGCGCGCGCGATGATCGAGACAGTCGAGCTTCAGACCAGCGCCGGTTGGACGGGCCTCCGCGACCAGGCGGTGCTGACGCTTCTCTATGGCTGCGGGCTGCGGATCTCGGAGGCGCTTGGCCTGATGGGCCGGGACCTGCCTTTGGGCGAGTCGCTGCGGATCTTCGGCAAGGGCGGGAAAGAGCGGATCGTGCCGGTCCTGCCGGTCGCGCGGCGTGCCGTCGCGGCCTATGCCGAGGCCTGCCCCTTCGATCTGACGCCGGAGGCCCCCGCCTTCCGCGCCATGCGCGGCGGCGGCCTGGGGCCGCGCCATATCCAGAAGGTGATGGAGCAGGCACGGGCGCAACTCGGGCTACCGGCGACGGCGACCCCCCACGCCATGCGCCACAGCTTCGCCACACACCTGATGAACGCGGGCGGCGATCTGCGCGCGATCCAGGAGCTTCTGGGCCATGCCTCGCTGTCGACCACGCAAGCCTATACCGCCGTCGATACCGCGCGGCTGATGGAGGTCTACGAAGCGTCGCATCCGCGTGCGGCGGCGGAGTGAGGACCTTTTGCGGTCGAGAACCGTTTTGCACCCGACAGCCGGATCAGGCATGAGGGACCGATGACGCGGAAGACGCAGGCCTACCTTGTCCACCTTTTGACCGCCTCGGGCGCGGTCTTTGCCATGCTGGCGCTCCTTGAGGCGGCCAAGAACGACTGGGCGGCGATGTTCTTCTGGTTGGTGGTCGCCTTTGCGGTGGACGGCATCGACGGGCCTCTCGCGCGCAAGACCGACGTCGGGATCAACGCGCCCCGGCTCGATGGCGCGCTTCTGGATCTCATCATCGACTACCTGACCTATGTCTTTATTCCGGCCTTCGCGCTGTTCCAGTCGGGGCTGATGCCGGGCTGGACGGGGTGGGCCGCGATCATCGTCATCACCTTCGGGTCTGCGATCTATTTTGCGGACACGCGGATGAAGACGTCGGACTATTCCTTCTCGGGCTTTCCCGCCTGCTGGAACATGGTCGTCCTCGTCCTCTTCGCCATCAAGCCCAGCTTCTGGGTGATCCTGCTTCTGGTCTGCATCCTCGCGGTCGCGATGCTGCTGCCGATCAAGTTCATCCATCCGGTGCGCACCGCGCGGTGGCGCTGGATCTCGCTGCCCGTGGCGCTGCTCTGGACGGTCTTCGCAGGATGGGCAGCGGCCGTCGGGTTCGACCCGCAAAGCTTCGCGCACTGGGGCCTCGTGGTGACCTCGCTCTGGCTTATGGGTGCGGGCGCGGCGCAACAGGTGATCTACCGCGAGCGTCTCTGACCCGACGCTGCGGAACTGTCACAAGCATATCGCGTTCTTCGGTCATCGTCCCGTGGCGGGAGACAGTATTTCACCCCGCTTTGCGGAATGGACGAATCGTTGCAGGATCGTCCCCGGGGGGAGTGCATTATGTCGGAATATCTGCCGAAAGAAGTGCGTGAGGGGCTCGAGTTGGCCCGCAAGCAGACGCTTCGCAAGAAGAGCCGGATGAGGGTCAAGGCGGGCGACCGGACCTTCGTCATTCTCAGACACTGGACCGACGGGTTCGCGCTCGATGCCGACGACGCCCCGCACCTGCGGGGGCTGGTCGACGTCTATGACGGCGCGCGGCACCTGTCGCAATGCCTCATCGTGGCGTCCGAGGCGGACGGTGGCGAGATGGTCTTTGAATACAAGCGAGCGACGCCTACCGCCGAGCAGGCGCCGCTGGACTATGAGAAGACGGCGGGTCCGGTCGCCCTGATCGCCAGCCGCGTCGGGCGCAGGCCGCCTTGAGACGGTCGCGCCCATGCGGCGCGGACCAGTCCAGCACCGGATTGATCGGGATGATCCGGTTCGGGTTTATGGTCTCGTGGCTATAGTGGTAGTGGCGCACGATGTGGTCGAAGTTGACCGTCTCGGCCACGCCGGGCCATTGGTACAACTCGCGCGCATAGGCCCAGAGGTTGGGATAGTCGCGCAGGTAGTTCCGGTTGCACTTGAAGTGCGTGTGATAGACCGGGTCGAAGCGGAAGAGCGTGGTTGCCAGCCGCCAGTCCGCCTCGGTGATGCGGTCCCCGACCAGATAGCGGTTCTTCCCGAGGATCCCCTCCAGCCAGTCGAGGCTGTCGAACAGGTCGCCGACGGCCTCGTCATAGGCGTCCTGCGTCGTGGCGAAACCGGCCTTGTAGACGCCGTTGTTGACGGTGTCGTAGACCCGCGCGTTCACCTTCTCGATCCGCTCGCGCAGGTGCTCGGGCCAATAGTCGTCGGTGTTGCCCGTCAGCCCGTCGAAGGCCGAGTTGAACATGCGGATGATTTCGGCGCTTTCATTCGACACGATGGTGTCGCGGGTCTTGTCCCAGAGGACCGGGACAGTCACCCGGCCCGAGACGTCGGGCTCGGCGCGGATATAGACGTCGCGCAGGTGGGGAAGGTTGAACAGCCCGTCGCCCGTCGCCCCCTCGTAATCGGCGTCGAAGGTCCAGCCGTCGGACAGCATCTCGGGATGCACGACCGAGACCGGGATCAGGTCTTCGAGCCCCTTCAGCTTGCGGAAGATCAACGCGCGATGCGCCCAGGGACAGGCGTAGGAGACATAGAGATGATAGCGCCCCGCTTCGGCCTTGAAGCCGCCCTCGCCCGTGGGTCCGGCGCTTCCGTCCGGGGTGACCCAGTTGCGGAAGGCGGTGGTGGACCGCTCGAAGCGTCCGCCCGACTGGGAGGTGTCGTACCAGATGTCCTTCCAAACGCCCTCGACAAGCTTGCCCATGATCTGTCTCCTCTCGCAGTCATTCGTCCTAGATAGGACGCCTGCGCGCCAGATAAGGTCCCGAACGGGACCTGTGCGGCTCCGCACAACGGCAAGTGGGCCCGGCGTCGCCACCGGGCCCTGCACTCGTCACGACAGATCGAGGGGTCAGCCGACGAGGCCGCCGTCCTCGCGCCAGACGGCCACGATGGACGACCGGGGCAGCATTCCTTCTCCGTCCGGGAAGGGGGCGGCGGGGTGCTGGATGCCGACGAACATGGTCGAGCGGTCGGCGGACCAGGTCAGGCCCGTGACCTCCGACCCTTTGGGGCCGGTGAGGAAGCGGCGGATTTCTCCCGTCGCCGGGTCGCCGGCCAGCATCTGGTTGTTGCCCTGCCCTTCAAAGACGCCTTCGTTCGAGTCCTCGCCGTCGGTCTGGATCCAGAGAAGGCCGGAGGTGTCGAACATCATCCCGTCGGGCGAGTTGAACATGTTGCCCTCGGTGATGTTGGCGCTGCCCTTGTGCGCGCCCTCGGCCGCCTTCGGGTTGCCCGCCATCACGTAGAGGTCCCAGCGGAAGCTGTCGGCACCGTGGTCCTCGTTCGTCGGATACCAGCGCACGATCTGGCCGAACTCGTTGGCCTCGCGCGGGTTGGGCGCGTTCAGCTTCATCGCGACGGTGCCGTCATCGCCTGCGACGCCCCGGCGCGAGTTGTTGGTGAGCGCGCAGTAGGCCTCACACGAGACCGGGTTCACGGCGACCCACTCGGGCCGATCCATCGTCGTGGCACCCACGGCAGTGGCCGCCATGCGGGTGTGGACCAGGATCTCGGCCGTCTCCATCCCGGTCGTCTCGGGCGTCAGCTCGACCCAGTCGCCCGTGCCGTCCCAGTCGAAGACGGCCACGTAGAGCCGGCCATCGTCCAGCAGACTGTCCGTGTCGACGCCGGGCGCGTAGACGCCGTTCGAGACGTACTTGTAGAGGTGTTCGCCCCGCTCGTCGTCGCCCATGTACACAACGACATGGCCCTCGCGGGTCAGCGCGCAGGCGGCATTCTCGTGCTTAATGCGGCCCAAGGCGGTGCGCTTCGCCGGAACCGAGGCCGGGTCGGCGGGGTCGATCTCGACAATCCAGCCGTGGCGGTTCGGTTCGTTCGGCTCTTGCGAGATGTCGAAGCGGGCATCGTGCGCCTCGTAGGCATAGCGGCCCTCGGCCCCGATGCCGTAGCGCTTGAAGGCGGGCGTGATCTCGACCGTGGCGTCGGTCGAGCCGAAGTAGCCGTTGAAGTTCTCTTCGCAGGTCAGATAGGTGCCCCAGGGCGTCTTGCCCGCGCCGCAATTGTTCAGCGTGCCGAGGACCGACGTGCCCGTCGCGTCAGCCGAGGTCTTGAGCAGGTCGTGGCCCGCCGCCGGTCCGGTCAGGCGCATCTCGGTCAGATGCGTGATGCGGCGGTTGAAGGGCGAGTCGAGCACGACCGACCAGGTGTCCCCCTCACGCGCGACTTCGAAGACAGCGACGCCCTGAAGGTTCTGGAGGGTCTTCACGTCGTCCGCGCTCGTCACCTCGCCCGCGCTGGCGGGCAGGTTGATCTCGGGGTTGGCGTATTCGTGGTTCACCGCGATGACCTGGCGACCATCGATCTCGAACAGCTCCATCCCGTCGGTGTTCTCGCCGAAGACGCGGGCGGCCGCGTCGGGCGCGAAGGCGGCGTCCTGCGCCATTTCCGACGCGTCCGAGAACAGCGGGTCGCCGTAGCGCACGAGCGTAGACCAGGCATAGCCCTGCGGGACGTGAATCGTGGCGTCGGTCTGGGCCGCGATGCCCTCGAAGGCGAAGCGGCTGGCGGCTGCCTGCGCCGAGGTCGACGACAGAAGCGTCCCCGCCCCCATGGCAGCGGCGCCCGATCCCCAGGCGAGTACGCCGCCCAGGAAACCCCGGCGGCTGAGCGCGATGTCGACCACGCGGTCGAATCCGGTCTCGGCAGGGCGCGGGCTTTTGAGTTCGTCCCACTCGTCCCAGCTCAGGTGGCGGGTGTCGGTCGTGTCTTTCATGTCGGTCTTCCCTCTGACGATTTTACGCCGAAGTAGAGCCGCAGGATGACAGGTTCGCGTCGCCGCCGTTACGGTTTCGTGACGGGGGCGCCGTAACGGCGATGGCCGCGTCTCGCAGCGTCCCGCGAGCAACGGAAAACACCGCCCTTGGCGGAGTTCTGCACAAGACCGGCTTTCCCGAGACATGCCGGCGCCGTGCCTCATTGCCAGGTCGAGGTCGCTCAGCCAATCATGGACGCTGCGAGCAGCGGCATCCCGGCGCGAGTCGCATCGTCGCCAGAGGAACCGGGACCCTCCGAGGTGTGTCGTCACGAACGTTCGGGTCACCGTTATATCGTCTGCGCCCATCCGGCACGCCCGCCGGAACGCCGACCCGAACCCATGTTTCCGCGCATCTTCCCGCCCCGATCCCGACCCGAGGCACGTCCCGGGTTCACGGCGAAGCACCGTCCCGACCCCGTCGCCCGGGTCCGCGGCTGACACGCCACCATCGCTCGACCGCCGCTCGTCCAATCGCGTCCCAGGAGGCGCACCAACCTATGGAAATCCTATCATCGCTCAGCGATGGAATTCTGATCGCCATTCAGCCCGTGAACATACTGCTGATCCTCGCGGGCGTGACCGTCGGCCTCTGGATCGGCGCCATGCCGGGCCTCGGCTCGGTCAACGGGGTGGCGATCCTGCTGCCCATCACCTTCCTGGTCCCGCCGGGATCCGCCATCATCTTTCTCGCCGCTATCTATTACGGCGCGATGTACGGGGGCGCGATCTCGTCGATCACGCTCGGCATTCCGGGGGCCTCGACCGCCGTCGCAACCACCTTTGACGGCCGGCCGCTGGCCCTCAAGGGGCAGGCGCGTCTTGCGCTCATCGCTGCCGCTATCGCGTCTTTCATCGGCGGCACGGTCGCAAATATCCTCTTCACGGCCTTCGCGCCGCTTCTCGCCACCGTGGCACTCAGCTTCGGTCCGCCCGAGATTTTCGCGCTGATGCTTCTGGCCTTCGCGACCTTCGTGGGGCTGGGAGGAGACGATATCCCGAAGACCATCTTCTCGATCTGCTTCGGACTCGTTCTTGCCGCCGTCGGCTTCGACCAGATCACCGGCGCGCCGCGCCTCGTCCTCTTCGACATGAACGGGTTTCTCGGCGGCATCAGCTTCCTCGTCCTCGCCATCGGCGTCTACGGCATCGGCGAGATGCTCTGGACCCTGAACGAATCGCAAGGCAGCACCACGACAAGCGAAGCGAAGATGTCGCTCCGTGGGGTGATGGACGACACTGCAACCACCTTCCGCCGCGGCTGGAGGGGCATGTCGATCGGCTCGTCCCTGGGCTTCTTCGTCGGTGTCCTTCCGGCGGCGGGCGCCACGCCGGGCGCCTTGATGGCCTATGGCGTCGCCAAGATGACGTCGAAGAACCCCGAAAGGTTCGGGCAAGGCGAGGTGAACGGCGTGACCGCGCCCGAATCCGCGAACAACTCGGCCGCCAGCGGAGCGATGCTGCCGATGCTGACGCTCGGAATCCCCGGCTCTCCCACCACCGCCATCCTTCTCGGCGGCATGGTGATGTGGGGCCTGACACCGGGACCGATGCTGTTCGTGGAACAGCCCGAATTCGTCTGGGGCCTGATCGGGTCGTTCTACGTCTCGAACTTCTTCGCGCTCGTCGTGAACCTGGCCTTCATCCCGCTCTTCATCTGGATGCTGCGGATGCCCTTCACGGTGCTGGCGCCGCTGATCTTCGTTCTGTCGATCATCGGCGGCTACGCGGCGACTTCCGACATGTTCGACGTCTGGCTGATGGTCGTCTTCGGCCTCGGCGCGTTTCTGCTGCGGAAGTTCGACTACCCGGTCGCGCCTGCGGTGCTGGCGATCGTCCTCGGCCCGATCGCCGAGCCGACACTGCGGCAGTCGCTACTTCTGTCGTCGGGCGATCCCACGATCTTCATCACGCGCCCGATCGCGGGCCCGATCACGATCATCGCGCTGATCTTGATCTTCCTGCCGGCCCTCAAGTATCTGCGTCCGTCCCGCCGCCGGCCAACATGAGAGGATGCGTTCAGACGCTCGGCTGATCGTGCCAAGAGACCGGCGGGCGCGCTTGCGCAAGCCTCGCCGGTCTCTCGCATTGCGGGCTCAGGCCGGAGCCTTCACGAACCGCAGGTAGGGCAGCTTCTTGTCGAGCGCGCCGAACTTCGCCTCGGCCGCCGCGTCGTCGAGCGACAGTGCCGCGATCACGTCCTGACCGTGGACCCAGTTGGCGGGCGTGGCGATCGGCACGCCGAAGGTCGCCTGCAAGGCATCGAGCGCGCGCAGCACCTCGGCGAAGTTGCGGCCGACCGACATGGGATAGGTCATGGTGAGCTGAAGCTTCTTGTCGGGGGAAATGATGAAGACAGACCGCACCGTGGCCGAATGCGCGGGCGTGCGCCCGTCCGGCAAGTAGGCGTCTGCGGGCAGCATGTCGTAAAGCTTCGAGACCTTCAGATCCTCGTCGGCGATGATCGGAAAGCCTGCGGGCGCACCGGCGACGGTCTCGATGTCCTGCTTCCACTTCTTGTGGTCGTCCACGCCGTCGACCGAGATGCCGATGACCTTGGTGTTGCGCGCCTTCCACTCGTCGGCAAGCTGCGCCACCGCACCGAACTCGGTCGTGCAGACCGGAGTGAAATCCTTCGGGTGGCTGAACAGGATCGCCCACTCGTCGCCGATCCACTCGTGGAACCGGATCGTGCCTTCGGTCGTCTCGGCGGTGAAATCGGGAACGGTGTCGTTGATACGCAGGGACATGGCGTCCTCCTTCGTTTGCTTCGACACCGACATAATCCCCTTTCCGCTCTGTCAACAGAGGCGCAGCGCCGCACGGCAGCATCGCGTTGACCGCGCGGGGGTGTTGGGGCACCCTTGCGAAAACCCGGAGAGGAGCGCGAGCAGCGTGGCGGACAGGCCCAAGGACGTCGATCTCGACGATACCAGCCCGGAAGACACCGGCGCGGTCGGCGTCGCCTTCCAGCACACCAGCAAGAAGGGGCCGGAGTTCCGCACCTGGTTCCGGGGCGAGCACACCAACTTCAACCCGAAGCTCCAGCAGCTGATGGAGCTCGACGGTCCCGAAAAGTGGGTACTTCACGGCTGGCTTCCCGACGCGCCCCTGATCGACAAGGGCACCCAGATCACCGCCTTCGGGTCGTGCTTCGCCGCCAACATCTCGAACTGGCTCAGCGAGCGGAACTTCCGCGTCCTGAACCGAGCGGGCGACGCCGCGCGCGCCTATGTCGTGACCATGGGCGAAGGCATGGTGAACAGCTTCGTCATCCGCCAGCAATTCGAATGGGCCTGGGAGAACCGTGTCTTCGGCCAGGCGCTCTGGCACGGCTACAAGACCGAGGAGTACGGCTACGACGAAGACGTGCGGCTGGAGACGAAACGCATCTTCGACGAGACCGAGGTCTTCATCCTGACCTTCGGCCTCAGCGAGGTCTGGTACGACGAGAAGACCGGTAACGTCTTCTGGCGCACGATTCCCAAGGACGCCTACGACCCCGAACGGCACAAGTTCCGCCTGTCGACGGTCGAGGAGAACCGCGACAACATCCGCGCCATCTACGACCTGATCCGGAAGTACCGCCCCGACGCGAAGGTCATCGTCACGCTTTCGCCCGTGCCGCTGGTCGCAACCTTTCGCGACGTGTCCTGCATCACCGCCAACTCGGTCTCGAAGGCTACCCTGCGCGTCGCCATCGACGAGGTCTGCCGCGAGGTCCGCGACGAGGGACGGCTGTTCTACTGGCCGTCCTACGAGCTTGTGACGGATGTGTTCCGCAGCCCTTACAAGGCCGACCGGAGGCACGTCCGGCCCGTGGTGCTGTCCTACATCATGCACCTTTTCGAATCTGCCTGGTGCAAGGACAGCGGCGTCACCGGCACCGAGTTGCTGGAGGCCTGGGTGCGGGCGCATGTCGCCTCGGGCACGCTTCCCGGCGAGTTGCAGCCTATCCTCGCCAAGCGGAAGCCCTATCGTCTGCGCAAGTTCCTGTCGGGCGTGCGGCTGCACGAGGACGACCGGACCGACGCCGCGATGCGCGGCCTTCTCGAGACGCTTCTCGACGCCTGGCGGGCGGAGAGGGCCGAGGCCGAGGCTCAGGACGAGCCCGCCGACGCGGACGCCTAGCGGCCGAGCGCGGCCTTCTGGCGGCCGATCTCCTCCGTCAGTTCGCGGGGCGCGTGGCGCGCGCCGTCCAGAGCGTCGGCGAGCGGCACGCCCTCGACCGCCGCACTTGCGATCTTCGACAGGCTGTAGGTCGGCACCGCCGTGACGCCGCGCAGCGCCTCGCGCGTCAGGGTCAGGACCGAGAGGTACAGCGTGTGCCCGCCGAGGACTCCCGGCCCTGCCACGGCCTCGCCCTGCGCGACCCTCTCGCAGAGCGCCGCGTCGGGCGAGATGTAGCTGCGGCAGATCGCGGGCCGCGCCTCGTAGGCACGGCACAGCCGCGTCTCGGGATCGAGCGCGGCGCAGGCCGACGGGTGCCAGTCCCGCCCGTCAGGCTGGTCCGCGAGCGGGGCCAGGGCCTCATGCAGCCGCGCCGCCTCGACGCCCGTCATCGTGCCGCCGTCCGAGCCGAGGAGGATGCAGCAGAAGGCGCAGCCCTTGCGGCAATCGGCCTGCGCCATCGGTCCAGTGGGATCGGACGCTTGCGCTCCCAGTGCCGCCCGGGCTACCTCGACCGCCGCCTCGCCGTCGCGCAACCGCCGCAAGGCCTGGCGCATGTCGAGACGATGCGTCTCGGCCATGTCCACCCAAGCCAGTAGGGTGCGCCGCGCCGCCTCGCGGAAGGCTGCCGGAACGGACCCGGACCTGGTCGCACCGACCTTGCGCTTCAGGTCGCCAAGGCTCTTCATGCAGAGGCCTCATGTGCGCCAGCGATCAAGAGATGCGCGAAATCGGCCATTTCATCCGCATCCACACACACTAACTTAGCCTCAACCGAACTACGGAGGGCACCATGCTCAACCAGATCAAGGGACTTCACCACGTCACGTCGCTCGCCTCGTCGGCGTCGCGAAACAACGCCTTCTTCACCGACGCGCTCGGGCTGCGCCGGGTGAAGAAGACCGTGAACTTCGACGCCCCGGATGTCTACCACCTCTACTATGGCGACGCCCAGGGTACGCCCGGATCGGTGATGACCTACTTCCCCTTCCCGCAGGCCGCGCGCGGCCGTCCCGGCACGGGTGAGGTCGGACGCACCAGCTTCTCGGTCCCCGAGGGCAGTCTCGACGCCTGGGCCGACCGGCTTTCGACCTTCGAAACCGCCGGCCTGTCGCGTGATACCCGCTTCGGGCAGGACCGCGTCCTGTTCGACGGTCCCGATGGCGATGCCTTCGCACTTATCGCCACCCGTGACGACGAGCGCGCGCCCTGGACGGGCAACGGCGTGAACGAAGACATGGCGATCCGGGGCTTCCACTCCGCCGACATGCGCCTGCGCGATGCGGGCGCTTCGGCCGAACTGCTGCGCTTCATGGGCTACGAGGAAACGGGCAAAGACGGCGACGTCACCCGCTTCGAGGTGCCGGGCGGCAACGGCGCCGACGCCATCGACATCGAGACGCTGCCGGGCGCGGCCCACGCCGCTCAGGGCGCCGGATCGGTTCACCACATCGCCTTCGCGGTCGAGAACCGCGCGCGGCAGCTCGAGGTGCGCGAGGCGCTGATCGACACGGGCCACGCGGTGACGCCGGTGATCGACCGGGACTATTTCTGGGCGATCTACTTCCGCACGCCGGGCGGAGTGCTGTTCGAAGTCGCGACCAACGAGCCCGGCTTCGACATCGACGAGGATACCGCGCACCTCGGCGAGGCGCTGAAACTGCCATCCCAGCACGCGCATCTGCGCGACAAGCTGGAACGCATCCTGGAGCCGATCCAATGAGGTATGTCACGGCCCGGACCGAGGGCGCGCAAGGCGCGCCCCTCGTCTTCACCTTCCACGGCACCGGCGGTGACGAACACCAGTTCCACGCCGCCGCCTCGACGCTTGTCCCCGGCGCACAAGTCGTGTCCCCGCGCGGCGACGTCTCCGAATCCGGCATGAACCGCTTCTTCCGCCGGACGGGCGAAGGCGTCTACGACATGGACGACCTGGCACGCAGGACCGAGGCGATGGCGAATTTCCTGAGCGCCGAGAAGAAGGCGGCAGGCGATCCGCCCACCATCGGGCTCGGCTACTCGAACGGAGCGAACATCCTCGCCTCGGTCGCCTTCGCGCGGCCCGAGATCGTCGACCGCCTCGTCCTGATGCACCCGCTCATCCCCTTCACGCCCGACCCGCAGCCGGGCCTGTCGGGGCGGCACATCCTCATCACCGCCGGACGGCGCGACCCGATCTGCCCTGCACCTGCGACGCAGGCCTTCGCCGACTGGCTGGAGGGACAAGGGGCGCAGGTCACGCTGACCTGGACCGACGGCGGCCACGAGATTCGCCCCGAAGAGACCGAGGCCGTCCGCGCCTTCCTCGCCTAGCGGAACATCGGCGGGCGGGCGTCCAACCAGACGCCCTCCGCCTGCCCCGAGGCCGCAACCGCCGCGATGGCGGCCATCGACCTCAAGCCGTCCTCGGCTGTCGGATAAAGCGCGGGAGGTGCAGGCTCCCCCGCCTTCCGCGCCCGGATCGCGCGGGCGAGGTCGCGATAGATGTTGGCGAAGGCCAGGGGCATCCCCTCGGCATGTCCGACGGTCACGCGGCTTGCCGCCGCGGCCTCGGGCAGCATCCCGGCATCGCCGCGCTCCACGATCTGCGTGCGTTCCCCCAGCGGCGTCCAGCGCAACTGGTTCGGCTGCTCCTGCGCCCAGGCCAGTCCGCCCCTCTCGCCGTAGACCTGCAGTTCCAACCCATGCTGCCGCCCGACTGCCACGGACGAGGTCCAGAGCCGCCCCACGGCGCCGCCGTTCATGCGAAACGCCACCAGCGCATCATCCTCCAGCACCCGCCCCGGCACGCAGGATGCGAGGTCGGCCGACAGACGCTCGACCTCCTGCCCCGTCACGAAGCTCGCCATGTGCAGCGCGTGGATGCCGCAGTCCGCGAATTGCGCCGAGATACCTGCCGTCGCCGGGTCATAGCGCCAGCGGACGCGCGGGTTGTCGGCGTCGGCCGCATCCGCATGGTGCCCATGCGCGAAGGTCGCCATGACGAGGCGCACCTGCCCCAGGTCGCCACGCGCGACCATGCCGCGCATCTGCCGGACCAGCGGATAGCCGGTGTAGCCGTAGTTGACCGCACAGATGCGCCCCGTCTCGCGCGACAGGCGCACCAGCGTCTCGGCCTCCTCCACCGTGATCGTCATCGGCTTCTCGACCAGCACGTCGAACCCGGCCTCGAGAAACGCGCGCGCGATCCCGAAGTGAGTCGCGTTGGGCGTCGCCACGGTCACCAAGTCGACCCGGTCGGCGCGGCCCGATTCCCCGGCCAGCATCTCCTTCCAGTCGCCATAAGCGCGGTCGCCGGCGATGCCGAGAGACCGGGCATAGGCGCGTCCCGCATCGGGCCGGTGATCCAGCGCCGCCGCGGCGAACGAGAACTCTCCGTCCACCGCGGATCCAAGGCGGTGCGCGGGGCCGATCTGGCTTCCCTCGCCGCCGCCGATCATCCCCCAGGTCAGTCTCTCCATCCGTTCCTCCCCGAACGAAAAAGGGCTGCCCGAAGGCAGCCCCGTATTCCATGCGTTGCGCGGGCGATCAGCCCTGGCGCGCCTTGAACCGGCGCTGCGTCTTGTTGATCACGTAGACGCGGCCCTTGCGACGCACGACGCGGCAATCGCGGTGCCGGTTCTTCAGCGAACGCAGCGAATTCCTGACCTTCATCGGCCCTCTCCTTGTCGTGGCGCGTGACAGGCGCCTGTCCAGATTGCCGCGCGTGGCGCGGCGGTGAATGGTGGGCGGTACTGGGATCGAACCAGTGACCCCTACGATGTCAACGTAGTGCTCTACCGCTGAGCTAACCGCCCGTCCGCCGTTTCCGACTTGTCCTAATAAACACGACGCGGGGGGACTCCCCGCGTCGATCCGGTGTCCTATAATGGGATAGGAAAGGCACTTCAAGGGCCTTTCGACAGCCTGTCAATGCGTGTAGGATGACACGCCAGTGGGGAGCATTCCGTGACGGCTTACCGCCTGAACATGCCGGACATTCGGACGACAAGCGTCGTCTTCGCGTCGCCGCATTCGGGCAACGAATACCCGTGGAGGTTCGTCCGCCGGTCGGTTCTGGACGAGCGCACGCTCAGATCGTCCGAGGACGCTTTCGTGGACGTTCTCTTCGCCACCGCCCCCTATCACGGCGCGCCGCTTCTGACAGCCGTGGCGCCCCGCGCCTGGATCGACGTCAACCGCTCGCTCGACGAACTCGACCCCGCTCTGATCGAGGGCGTGAAGAAGACCGCGCATAATCCGCGCATCGCCTCGGGTCTTGGCGTCGTGCCGCGCGTGGTCGCCAACGGCCGGGCGATCTACAAGGGCAAGCTGACCCGCAAGGAAGCCGAACAGCGTATCGCCGACCACTGGAAGCCTTGGCACGACGCGCTTCAGACGCTGATCTCGGACAGCCTCGCGCTGTTCGGCGAGGCGGTGCTGATCGACTGCCACTCGATGCCGCACGAGGCCATCGAATCGCTCTCGTCGCGCGGGCCGAAGCCCGAGATCGTGCTTGGCGACCGCTTCGGGGCCGCCGCCTCGTCCGAGGTGGTGGATCGGATCGAATCCGCCTTCACCGCCGCCGGGCTCAACGTCGCGCGCAACGCTCCCTTCGCGGGCGCCTTCGTGACCCAGCACTATGGACGGCCGGCGCGGAACCAGCACGTCGTCCAGATCGAGATCGACCGCTCGCTCTACATGAACGAGCAGGCGATCCGGCCGAACAACAACTTCGACGCCTTCGCCAAGCTCATAGACCGTGTGGTGCGCGACGTCACCGACATCGGGCGGGCCGACATCCCGATGGCGGCCGAGTAGGCCGTCGGGGCCGGACTGCATGGCGGAGCGAACGGCCGACAGTCGCACCACGGTCCTCGTCCTCAGCGGATGCGGCCTGATCGGGCTTTCCTGCAGGGAGGCGCTCGACCGGGCGGGCTTCCGCATCCTGGGCGCGGGTCGGTCCGCCAGCGCCGCGGCGGCGACACGCTTCACCGACTGGCGCATCCTCGACCTCGCAAGCGCCTCGCCCCGCGACTGGTCCGACCTCCTCGGCGGCGTCGACGTGGTTGTGAACGCGGCCGGCCCGCGGGATCGGGGCGATCCCTTGCCCTCCGCCTATCACCGCCTCTACCGCCTGTGGTTCGCCTTCGGCTTTCCGGCCTTCGCAGCCGTGCTGGCGATCCTCTGGCTCATGCTCACGAAACCGTCCCTCTGAATCGCGACCGCCGGCCCCGTGAGGGACCGGCGGTTCGAGAGCATGCATGGTTGGGGGGATCAGCTCTCTTCGAGAGAGAGGGCGACGAAGCGCGGCTCTCCCTCGCGGCGGACGAGAAGCAGAAGCGACTTGCGCCCGGCCTCCTTCGCCTCGTCGATGCGGGACTGAAGCTCGGCCACGGTGGCGATCTTCTCCTGCCCGGCCTCGGTGATCAGGTCACCCGCGCGCAGGCCCTTCTCGTAGGCTTCCGAGTCCTCGGCCACGTCCGACACGACCAGGCCCTCGGTGTCCTCGGGCAGGCCGAGCTGCTCGCGCAGCTCGTCGCTCATGTTGCTGACCGTCAGCCCCATGATGTCGCTCGTTTCCGGCTCGGTCGTGGTGACCGCGGCCGGGACCGCGCGTTCGGCCTCTTCACGGCGGCCGAGCGTGACGCGCAGCGTCTCGGTCTTGCCGTCGCGGAAGATCAGCACGCGGACTTCCTTGCCGATGTCGGTCTCGGCCACCTGCCGCACGAGGCCGCGGGTGTCGTCGACCTCAACGCTGTCGAAGGACAGGATCACGTCGCCTGCCTGCAACCCCGCTTCGGCCGCAGGGCCTTCGGGAACATCGGTGATGAGAGCGCCGCGGGCCTCTTCCAGGCCCAGGCCATCGGCCAGGTCTTCGTCGACGTCCTGGATGCGCACGCCCAGCCAGCCGCGGCGGGTCTCGCCGAACTCCTTGAGCTGCGACACGACCTTCTCGGCCACCCGGCTGGACATCGCGAAGCCGATGCCGATCGAGCCGCCGTTCGGGCTGAGGATCGCGGTGTTGATGCCGATCACCTCGCCGTTCAGGTTGAACAGCGGTCCGCCTGAGTTGCCGCGGTTGATGGCGGCGTCGGTCTGGATGAAGTCGTCATAGCTGCCCGACAGCGCGCGGCCGCGGGCCGACACGATACCGGCCGAGACCGAGAAGCCCTGGCCAAGCGGGTTGCCCATGGCCATGACCCAGTCGCCGACGCGGCTGGCCTCGCTGTCGCCCCAAGCGACGAACCTCAGGGGCTTGTCGCTGTCGACCTTGAGAAGGGCGAGGTCCGTGTTGGGGTCGGTGCCGACGACCTTGGCTTCCAGATCGAAGCCCTCGAAGAACTCGATCATCACCTCGTCCGCGCCCTGGATGACGTGGTTGTTGGTGACGATGTAGCCGTCTTCCGAGATCACGAAGCCAGATCCCAGGGCCTGACTGCGCTGGGGTCCGCCGGGCATGCCGGGTCCGTTCGGGCCCTGGCCGTTGCGGTCCATGAAGTCGTTGAAGAAGTCCTCGAAGGGCGACCCCTCCGGCACGATCGGGCCGGGCTGGGTGTTGGTCGCGATCGTCGTCGAGGTGGTGATGTTGACCACCGCCGGGCTGACCTTTTCGGCCAGGTCGGCGAAGGTGTCCGGCCGCGACTGGGCGGCGGCGGAAAGGGTCTGGGCCAGCACGAAGGCGGCGGCGACCAAGAAAAGCCAGATCGACTGAAGCGGGTGGATCCGGCGGGAAGTGAGGGAAAGTTCTCTCACGCGTTCCTCCATTCTGCTCGGTGTGCGGTCCGGGCGACCGCGACAATTGCGCACTCTTCGACCAGATAGGTACGACTGACAATGCAACAAGCGCTCGCAGTCCTTCACCTCGGTGTGACCGACTGCAACGTCCTAGCACGGATGCCACCGACAGGGCTACGGCGGCGACGGCGGCCCGCGGCGCGCCGCGGGAACGTGCCGACCGCGTCACGCGCGGCGACGAGACACGCGCGGCAGTCCGGGACGGAGCCGGAAGGATAGACCGGAAGAACGTGGCCGGAAGGACGTGCCCCGAGAGCCGACTCGTCCTGCCCCGAAGATCGGTGCGACCGCTGCCCTCCGCCTTCGCCGCGGAGACTGCGCCTCAAGCCACCTGCCTGGCCTCTTCCGCGCCGGGGCGGGCGACGTCGAAGTAGCTGACCTCGTGGTTCATCTCGTTGACGGACAAGCGGAGGCTCTGAGCCGAGGCGTTCGTCTCCTCGGCCATCGAGGCGTTGTGCTGGACGGCGCGATCCAGGTCGTCGATGGCGTTGTTCAGCTCCGACAGCCCGGTCGCCTGCTCGTTGGCCGAGTGCGAGATCTGCGAAATGCTCTCGTCGATCGAGACCATCATCTTCGCGATCTTGTCCAGCACCGCGCCCGTCTGGCCGACGAGCTTGACGCCTTCGTCGACCTGCTTTTCCGACGTGGTGAGGAGGTCCGCGATCTCCTTCGCGGCCTCGGACGACCGTTGCGCCAGCGCGCGCACCTCCGAGGCGACGACGGCGAAGCCCCGCCCCGCGTCGCCCGCACGCGCGGCTTCGACGCCCGCGTTCAGCGCCAGAAGATTGGTCTGGAAGGCGATGTCGTCGATCACGCTGGTGATGGAGGAGATCTTTCGTGATGATTCGGCGATGGCATCGACGGCGCGCACTGTCGCGCCAACGATCTTCGAGGATTCCTCGGTGTCGCGGCGGGCTTCCGAGGCCTGCAGGTTGGCCTTCGAGGCTTCGCCGGCTGCGTTCCTCACCGACGTCGAAAGCTGCTCCAGCGCCGCGGCACTCTGCTCCAGCGTGGCCGCCTGCTGCTCGGTCCGGCGGGCCAGCTCGTCCGTCGCCTGGTCGATCACGTTGGTTTCCTCGTCGATGCGCCGCGACCGCTCGATCACGCCCATCATCACGTCCTGCAATCGTTCGACCGAGGCGTTGAAGTCGGTCCGCACGCCGTCCATCTCGCGCAGGTCGGTGGTCAGGCGCACCGACAGGTCGCCGGCCGACAGCCTGTGCAACCCGTCCTTCAACGTGGTCGACAGAAGCTGCGAGACGGTCGTGTCGACCGCGTACTTGACCACCTTCGTGACGCGGCCCGAGGCGTCGCGGATCGGGTTGTAGCTGGCGCGGATGAAGACCTGGCGCCCTGCCTTCCCGACGCGCTCGAAGTCGCCGCTGAACTGCTCGCCCGCCGCGAGCCGACCCCAGAAGGCCTGGTAGTCCGCGCCGGCGGACTGCTCTGGAGGGACGAACATGCTGTGATGCTTGCCCACGATCTCGGCCGCATCATAGCCCAGGGCCGTGCAGAAATTCTCGTTGGCGCGAAGGATCTGTCCGTCGGGCGAGAATTCGATCACCGCCTGGACCTTCTGGATGGCCTCGATCTGGCTTTTCGCGTCCGCCGACACGTTCTTGGACTCGGTCACGTCGAACCCGTACTTCACCACCTTGAAGGGGCGCCCTTCGGCGTCGCGCAAGGTCTCGTAGGTCGCGCGAAGCCACACCGGTTCGCCGGACTTCGAGACGCGCATGACCTCGCCGTATTCGGATGCGCCGTTCGCCAGCCGCTGCCAGAAGGCGGCGTAGTCCGGCGTGTCGGCCTCTCCGGCCGGCATGAAGATGCGGTGGTGCTTGCCCACGACCTCTTCCCGAAGGTAGCCCGTGGCGGCGAGGAACAGCGGGTTCGCGTCGAGGATCTTGCCGGTGAGGTCGAACTCGATCGTCGCCATCGACGACTTGACCGCGTCGGTGTGCCCCCGGTTGTCGCGCCGGCGCAGGTGGAACTCAGTGATGTCCCGCGCGAGGATCAGGGTCTCCCCACTGCCTACGGCGAGATACCCCACGTCCAGCCAGACCTCCGACCCGTCCTTGCTCAGGCGCGGGCAGATCAGGTTGACGTCGCGGCCCGCCGCGATCTCGGGTCTCAGCTTGCCCGTGACCCAGGCCTGGTCCTTCTGCCGGACGAGCCTGAGATAACTCTGCCCGGCCAGCTCACCGGGCGCATAGCCGAAGGAGGCCTCATAGGGGCCGTTCACTTCGACGAACCTGCCTTCCGCATCGAGCCGCGCCACGAGATGCGAGCGGCGGATCGCGTCAAGCTCGGATGGACGGGGCGAGGCGCCTTCGGGCTTCTTCCTGGAAAACGGGAACATTGGATCACTCGGGCTGTGGACGGTCACGCCCTCATAACCCCGACGTCTTACCCGAAGGTTGCCAGCGTCCGCCGAGACGAAAAAGGGGCGCTCCCGCAGGAACGCCCCATCGCACCTTGCCGAGAGGGAAGGCTCAGCAGCTGTAGTACATCTTGAACTCGATCGGGTGCGGCGTGTGCTCGAAGGCATAGATCTCTTCCCACTTGAGATCCATGTAGCCCTCGATCTGGTCGCGGGTGAACACGTCGCCCTGAAGCAGGAAGTCCATGTCGGCCTCAAGCTCGCCCAGCGCCTCGCGCAGGCTGGCGCAGACGGTCGGGATGCCCTCCAGCTCTTCCGGCGGCAGGTCGTAGAGGTCCTTGTCCATGGCCTCGCCCGGATCGATCTTGTTCTTGATGCCGTCGAGACCGGCCATCAGAAGCGCCGAGAACGCCAGGTAAGGGTTCGCCGACGGATCGGGGAAGCGGGCCTCGATGCGCTTGGCCTTCGGGCTTTCGGCCCACGGGATCCGGACGCAGCCCGAGCGGTTGCGGGCCGAATAGGCGCGCAGGACGGGGGCCTCGAAGCCGGGGATCAGGCGCTTGTAGCTGTTGGTCGACGGGTTCGTGAAGGCGTTCAGGGCCTTGGCGTGCTTCAGGATGCCGCCGATGTAGTACAGCGCCTCCTGGGACAGGTCGGCGTACTTGTCGCCCGCGAAGAGCGGCTTGCCGCCTTTCCAGATCGACATGTTGACGTGCATGCCGGTGCCGTTGTCGCCCGCTATCGGCTTCGGCATGAAGGTCGCCGTCTTGCCGTAGGCGTGCGCCACCTGGTGGATGACGTACTTGTACTTCTGGATCTCGTCGGCCTGGTGGGTCAGCGTCCCGAAGATCAGCCCCAGCTCGTGCTGGCACGAGGCGACCTCGTGGTGGTGCTTGTCGACCTTCATGCCCATGCGCTTCATGGTCGACAGCATTTCGGACCGCAGGTCCTGGGCGTCGTCGATCGGCGGGACGGGGAAGTAGCCGCCCTTCACGCCGGGACGGTGGCCCATGTTGCCCATCTCGTAGTCGGTGTCAGTGTTCCAGGCCGCGTCGATGGCGTCGACCTCGTAGGACACCTTGTTCATCGACACCTTGAACCGGACGTCGTCGAAGATGAAGAACTCGGCCTCGGGGCCCATGTAGGCGGTGTCGCCGATGCCGCTGGACTTCAGGTAGGCTTCCGCAAGCTGCGCGGTGCCGCGCGGGTCGCGGTTATAGGGCTCTCCGGTGTCGGGTTCGACGACGGTGCAATGGATCGCCAGCGTCTTCTCGGCGAAGAACGGGTCCATGTAGGCCGAGGTCGCGTCGGGCATCAGCTTCATGTCGGACTGGTCGATCGACTTCCAGCCGGCGATGGACGAGCCGTCGAACATGAACCCGTCGTCCATGAAATCGGCGTCGACCTGGTCGGCCATGACGGTCACGTGCTGCAACTTGCCGCGCGGATCTGTGAAGCGGATGTCGACGTATTCGACGTCCTCGTCCTTGATCGTCTTCAAGACGTCCTTGTTGCTCATGAGAAAGACCCTTCCCTTTCGTGGTCCTGATATGTGTTACAGCGCGTCCGTGCCGGATTCGCCGGTGCGGATGCGGATGGCCTGGCTGACGTCCGAGACGAAGATCTTGCCGTCGCCGATCTTGTCCGTCTTGGCCGCCGCGATGATCGCCTCGATGGCGGGCTCGACCTGCTCGTCGGGCAGGACGACCTCGATCTTCACCTTGGGCAGGAAGTCGACGACGTACTCGGCGCCGCGATAGAGTTCCGTGTGGCCCTTCTGCCGTCCGAAGCCCTTGACCTCGAGGACGGAAAGACCCTGAACGCCGATGTCCTGCAGCGCCTCCTTCACCTCGTCCAGCTTGAACGGCTTGATGATGGCCTCGACTTTCTTCATGGCACCGACTCCCTTGGGGCGTTTCCGGCGTGAGACCACGCGCCGCGCGCGGTCACAATCGGTGCGGGCAAGGGCACCGATGGCCGGAGTCCGGTTTGTCCGGCCAATGCACAAAAAACAGGCATCATGCCCGAAGATGCGGCGAAATTGAAACGGCTGTCAAACGATGCAGTCGGGCCATGCCGGGCGGAAGCCGTCGAGGCTCGCCGCGACCAGCGCGTCGAACGCGCCCTGTGCGTCCGCGCCACCCGCGACGAAGGGCCGCTGGCGAAAGCCGGGCGGCCAATCGAGCCGCACGACCGCGCGCATTCCCTTGCCGCCACCACTCGCGTTTCCGTAATCGAGGTCGAGGACCGAGAACTGCCCGCCGCAGCCCGGTGTAAGGTGCCCGTTCAAGGCCGCGCCCAGCTTCTCCATCAGGTCGGGAAACTTCGGAGGCGGCTTTTCCTTCTTGCGCCGGCGTTTCTTGTCCTTCGCCTGCGCGAAGACGGCCGACGGCGCAATCAGGCTCGCCGCGAGAAGGGCGCCGGTCTGGCGTCGTGTCAGTTTCATGGCCGCACTCTGGACCGGCCGGCGCGCGGAGTCCACGCTTGCCAGGCGACCCGCGATTGCCCAGAACCTGTGAGCATGACCGAACTCCTGACCGCCGCGCAGATGCGCGCCATCGAACAGGCCGCCATCGCTTCCGGCGAGGTGACCGGCCTCGAACTCATGGAGCGCGCCGGCCGCGGCGTCGTCGAGGCGATCTTCGAGGAATGGCCGGAGCTTGCGACGACCTCGCACAAGGCCGTGGTGCTCTGCGGACCGGGCAACAACGGCGGCGACGGCTTCGTCGTGGCGCGGTTGTTGAAGGAGTGGGGCTGGGAGGTGGAGGTGTTCCTCTACGGCGACCCCGAGAAGCTACCGCCGGATGCAAAGGTGAATTATGAGCGGTGGGGGGAGTTGGGGGAGACCTTCGCGTTCTCCGGAACATTCTATCACCCTGAGCGCCGCGTCGCGTACCCGGACGTTTTTTTCGATGCACTTTTCGGAATTGGACTTACGCGGCCTGTCGATCTAGGGGAAGAATACGCTGACACAGCGGAAAGCGTCCCTGGCGACGGACTTCGCGGCAACCTTAGGCACGTCGCAATCGACATACCAAGCGGCTTGTGCTCCGACAGTGGAAAAGTGCTGGGAGCACCCTTCCTTGCAGATATGACTGTGACGTTTCATGGCTTTAAGCACGGTCACCTATTGGACTTCGGTCCTACCCTTTCCGGAAAGGTCATTTGCAAGGACATCGGTCTGCCCGCCGGTGTAGGGTCCGGCGCTTTTGGCAATTTTCCCTACTCTGACAGAGTTACATCGGCTTTTGATCGTGAGCTTCAATTCGATCAGGTGATGCGGCTTGCAAAAACGAGGGTCAAGACCCCTCACGACGACGTCCACAAATACACCCACGGCCACGCCCTGATCCTCTCCGGAGGTCCCGGCAAGACCGGCGCCGCCCGCCTTGCCGCCCGTGGCGCATTGCGCATCGGCGCGGGCCTCGTCACCGTCGGCTGCCCGCAGACCGCACTTTGGGAAGTCGCCTCGCAGGTCACGGCCATCATGTGCCGCCCTCTCGACGGCGCCCCTGGTCTGACCGAAGCGCTCGAGGACGAGCGGATAAACGCGCTCTGCCTCGGTCCCGGCCTAGGCCTCGGCGCCGACACCCAGGCCCTCGTCCTGGCGGCACTGAAGGCGACCGCGCCGCGAGGCCCCGGATCCAGTCCGGGGCAGGACCGCTCCGAACATAACCCCGCTGCCCCGGCCCCCGAGCCGGGGCCCCGCCCCACCAGCACCGCTGCCCCGGCCCCCGAGCCGGGGCCCCGACCCGCCAGCACCACCCCCCCGGCCCCCGAGCCGGGGCCCCGCCCCGCCAGAGCCGTCGTCCTCGACGCCGACGCCCTCACCCGATTCGAGCGCAACCCGCAGGTCCTCTTCGACGCGCTCCATCAAGGCTGCGTCCTCACCCCTCACGCCGGCGAGTTCAAACGCCTCTTCCCCGACATCGCCGAGAAACTCGACGCCCCCGCGACGACAGGCCCCGCCTATTCCAAGGTCGACGCCACCCGCGAAGCGGCAAAACGCGCAGGCTGCACCATCCTGTTCAAAGGCCCCGACACCGTGATCGCTCATCCGTCCGGGCAATGTTCCATCAACTCCAGCGCATACGAGCGCGCCGCGCCCTGGCTCGCCACCGCAGGCTCGGGCGATGTGCTGTCCGGCATGATAACCGGCCTCCTCGCGCGCGGCCTGCACCCCTTCGACGCCGCCGGCACCGCCGCCTGGCTCCACACCGAATGCGCGCTCTCCTTCGGCCCCGGTCTCATCGCCGAGGACATCCCCGAGGAACTGCCGAAGGTCTTCCGCGCGCTCGGCCTTTGATCAGCGCCGCGCCGCGATTTCGCTCGGCGCACCGCTCCAGAGCGTCGAGCTGTCGGCCACGGCAAGCGCCGACGCCAGCGCCAGCGCTGCCATTCCGGCCAGGGTCAGGGTCGTCCGTGCCATGCCGCACCTCTTTTCCGATTGCCCGACTGATACGCACCGTGCCGCCCCTTCCGTCGCGCCAAGCTGTCGCACCTCCCGGAAGCCACGGAAAATCAAGAAAAGGTTGATGAACTGGTCCGTTCGGCTAGGTTCAGCGGAACGACACCGGGGGAAAGCAAATGGATCCGATCACGACGCTGGACGGCCAGCGGGATCTGCCGCGCTATTTCGCAGCCGCCTTCAGCCTCGCCGGAAAGCTCCGAAATGGCCGCCTCGACTTCCGGATGCCGGATGGACGTCTGTTCCGCGTCGAGGCTCCGAACCCCGGTCCGGTCGCCGAGATCGTCATCCACAACCCCGACACCTTCGCGCGCCTCATCCGCGAGGGCGACCTCGGCTTCGCCGACGCCTATCTCGAGGGCTGGTGGTCCACCCCCGACCTCCAGGCCTTCATGGACGTGGTCCACGCCGACAACGACGAGGTCTATCACAGCTTCGGCGGTCTCCAGATCATGCGGCTGTGGGAACGCCTGCGACACTGGATGAACCGCAACACCAGGGAGCGGGCGAAGAAGAACATCTCCTACCACTACGACCTCGGCAACGAGTTCTACTCCCTCTGGCTCGACGACACGATGACCTACTCCTCGGCCCTCTTCGAGACCGGCCAGGAAAGCCTGGAACGCGCCCAGACCCGCAAGTATCAAAGCATGGTCGACCAGATGGGCGTCGCCCCCGGCGCCCACGTCCTCGAGATCGGCTGCGGCTGGGGCGGTTTCGCCGAATACGCCGCGCGCGAACGCGGCCTCCGCGTCACCGGCCTGACCATCAGCCGCGAACAGCACGACTACGCCCGCTCCCGGATCGAACGCGCCGGCCTCTCCGACCGCGTCGACATCAAGCTCCAGGACTACCGCGACGAGCGCGGCACCTACGACGGCATCGCCTCGATCGAGATGTTCGAGGCCGTCGGCGAGAAATACTGGCCCGTCTACTTCCAGACCGTCCGCGACCGCCTCAACGCCGGCTGCAACGCCACGCTCCAGATCATCACCGTCGAGGACAAGCGCTTCGAGACCTACCGCAAGGGCGTCGACTTCATCCAGAAGTACGTCTTCCCCGGCGGGATGCTCCCCTCGCCCAGCGCGCTGCGCGCCGAGATCGAGCGCGCGGGCCTCGGCGTCCTCAGGTCCATCGAGTTCGGCGAGAGCTATTCCCAGACCCTGCGTCGTTGGCACGACACGTTCAATGAATGCTGGTCCGAGGTATCGTTGCTCGGATTCGACGATCGCTTCCGAAGAATGTGGAACTTCTACCTTACATCTTGCGCGGCAGGATTTCATGCCGGATCAATCGACGTCACGCAGATAACGGTCAACAAACCGGGATAGTGACGCATGCCCACGGGCGGAAAACTGATCGCCGCGCTCAGCTTCGCGGCCCTCGCCTACTTCATCTCCGACTTGATGAAACCCATTCTCATGGACACCGAAGGCACGCGCGTCGGCTGGCTCTCGCCGCTCAACGCATGCGTCGGCTTCGTCATGGGCTGGACGATCCTCGGCAACGGATCGGGCAAGACCTACCGCCAGTCCTTCGGCTTCGGCCTGACGACGCTCGCCGCGACCTTCTTCTGGGTGTTCATCGTCTGGTCCGGCTACAAGATGCTGTCGCGGTCGGTCCAGCTTCGCTATGACGGCCCGATGGAGGCGCTCCAGCAGATGGCGCAGCTTTGCGTGGATTACGCCAAGCTCGTCGCGACGCAGGAGATCCTGATCCCCGCCATCGTCGGCGCCCTGTTCATGTCCTGGCTCACCGAGTTCTTCGCCCGCCGCTGGTCGTGAGCCAGTCGGTCTTCTTCTACGGCACGCTTCGGGACCCGGCGCTCCTCGCCCTCGTGGCGGGGCGCGAGGTGTCGGCGCGGCCCGCCAGCCTTCCCGGCTTCCGCACGGCGCAGGTCGAGGGGCACGACTTCCCCACGCTCGTCGCCGACGATGACGCCACGGCCGAAGGCCTCCTGGCCGAGGTTGATGCCCGCGCCCAGGCGCGGCTGGACTTCTACGAGCTGGGCTTCGGCTACGACCTGCGTCCCGTTTCGGTGCGGACAGACAAGGGCGCCGCGGTCGCTCTGGTTTATTTTCCCGAACCCGGTCTCTGGAAGCCCGACGGCGCGTGGTCGCTCGACGGATGGCAGGCAGACGGCGCCCCCCTCGCCCGCGCCGCGGCCGAGGAATACATGCGCCTCCACGGCGTGATGGACCCCGCGTCCGCCGCCCGCGCCTTCGACCAGATCCAGATGCGGGCCGGCGCGCGGCTCCGCGCCGCCGAGGCGCCGACGCCCGCGCCTCTTCCGCCCGCGATGTCGGCCAAAGACGTGCGGATCGCCGAGACGCGCCAGCCCTACACCGCCTATTTCGCCGTCCGCGAGGACGTGCTGACCTTCCCCCGCTTCTCGGGTGGTCACAGCGCGCCCGTGCTGCGGTCCTCGTTCCAGGGCGGCGACGCGGTGACGGTGGTGCCCTACGACCCCGCGACCGACCGCCTGCTCGTCGTCCGCCAGTTCCGGCACGGGCCCTTCACGCGCGGCGACGCAAACCCCTGGACACTCGAACCGGCGGCGGGACGCATCGACGCGGGCGAGACGCCCGAGCAGACTGCCCGGCGCGAGCTTCTCGAAGAGACCGGGATCGAGGCGGGCGCACTGCACCTCATCAGCCGCTACTACCCGTCGCCCGGCGCCTTCAACGAATACCTCTGGAGTTACGTCGCCATCGCCGACCTCTCGGCTCAGGACGGCCGCATCGCGGGTCTCGAAGGCGAGAACGAAGACATCCTCTCCCACGTTCTCGGTTTCGACGAGGCGATGGCGATGGTCGAGACCGGGGCAGCCAACACCGCGCCGCTCGTCCTCACGCTCTTCTGGCTCGCCGCGAACCGCGACCGGCTGCGCGGCTGAGGGGCACGCGGTCCCGTCGAACCTGTTCCTGCCGCCCTCACCGCACCGAGGGATGCACCGACGTGATACCGACGCGATACCGACGCGATACCGATACACCGGATCCGCCGTCCGACGCGGCCGACTCAGGTCGCCCCGCGCTCCGCGCTGCCAGTTAACTTCTACTTGCATTGAAACCCGTTCCCGGCCCGACTAGGACAGAGGCAAGCCCTTCCGGGAGACGCCATGACCATCCGCCGTGACCTCGCCGACGCCATCGGCCATACCCCCCTGATCCGCCTCGCCGGTCCCTCCGAAGAGACGGGCTGCGATATTCTGGGAAAAGCCGAATTCCTGAATCCCGGCCAGTCCGTCAAGGATCGCGCCGCGCTCTTCATCATTCGCGACGCCGTGGCGCGGGGCGAGTTGAAGCCGGGCGGGACCATCGTCGAAGGCACCGCGGGGAACACCGGCATCGGCCTCGCCCTCGTCGGCGCCTCGATGGGCTTCCGCACCGTCATCGTCATTCCCGAGACGCAGAGCCAGGAAAAGAAGGACATGATCCGCCTCTGCGGCGCCGAGCTTGTGCAGGTCCCGGCGGTCCCCTACTCGAACCCCAACAACTACGTCCGCTACTCCGAGCGTCTGGCGGCGAAGCTGGCCGAGACCGAACCGAATGGCGCGATCTGGGCCAACCAGTTCGACAACACCGCCAACCGCCAGGCCCATGTCGAAGGCACCGGCCCCGAGATCTGGAAGGAGACGGGCGGCACCGTCCACGGCTTCACCTGCGCCGTCGGTACAGGCGGAACTCTTGCCGGCGTGGCCGAGGTGCTTCAGCCGAAAGGCGTCAAGGTCGCCCTGTCCGATCCCTACGGGTCGGGGCTCTACAAGCTCTACACGGGCGAAGAGCCGCCCTCCGGCGACTCGATCACCGAGGGCATTGGCCAGGGCCGCATCACCGCCAACCTAGACGGCTTCACCCCCGACGCCGCCTACAAGATCTCGGACGAGGAAGCCCTGCCCATCGTCTTCGATCTGCTTGAAAAAGAAGGCCTTTGCCTTGGCGGATCGAGCGGGATCAATATCGCCGGCGCGATGCGCATGGCCCGCGAAATGGGTCCGGGACACACCATCGTCACCATCCTCTGCGACTACGGCAACCGCTACCAGTCCAAGCTGTTCAACCCGGCTTTCCTTGCCGACAAGGGCCTGCCGGTGCCCGGGTGGCTGGACGGCGAAAGCCGCGCGCTGCCGGGCGTCTACGAAGGCTGACGTCATGCTCCGCCGCGCCTTACGCGTCCTGGCGATCCTGTCCCTGGTCTGGACCTGCCTTGCGCTGCCTCTCGCCGCGCAGGACAATCTCGACTTCGACAGCTTCTCCGGCTTCGCCGACACCGTCGAAGGCGTCATCGAGACACGCGAGGCGACGGACGACGAATTCCGCGCCCTGCGCTCCCAGCTCGTCGACTGGCGCGCGGGCTTCGCCGATGCGCAGGACGTCAACTCGGCCCGCATCGCCTCGCTCGAGGCCCAGCTCGACGCGCTCGGACCCGCCCCCGCCGAAGGCGAGACGGAACCCGAAAGCCTCGCCTCCCGCCGCGAGGCGCTGAACTCCCAGCTCACCGCCGCACGGGCGCCGCGTCTGGAAGCCGAGGAGGCGGCCGCCCGCGCCACGTCGCTGATCGGCCAGATCGACACCACGCTGCGTGCGCGCCAGACCGACGCGCTCTTCGAACTCGCCCGAACGCCGCTCGATCCCACCCTGTGGAGCGGGGCGGTCGCCTCTGGCCTGCGCGTGATCGACACTATCCGCACCGAGGCCACGGCCCGCCTGTCCGAACCCAGCACGACGGGCCTCTGGCAGCGCCTCGCCCTCGCCGCCGCCCTCCTGGTCTTCGCCGCTTTCCTGATCGCCCGCGGCCCCCGCGTCGTCGAGCGCTTCCTCGCCCGAATCGAGACCCGCGCCGGCGAGCACGGCCGCATCGTTTACGGTTTCCTCCTCTCCTTCGGTGGCGTCCTCATGGCGATGGCCGGCGTTTCCCTCATCAACGCCGCCCTCATCACCACCGGAATCCTCGGCCCCATCGGCCAGGCGACGGCCATCGGGATCAACGCCGCCATCCTGTCATCCGCCATCGCGCGATGGCTCGGCGGGCGCATCTTCCCCGAGCGCGACGCGATCCCCTCGCCCCTCGACCTCACGGAACGGCAGAGGGCGAAAGGTCGCTTCTTCTCTACCCTGCTTGGCGTTCTTGCCGGCCTCGCCGTCATCCTGCGCGTCGTCGCCAGCCGCGCCGAAATCGCGCCGGACTATGTCGGCGTCATGGGCCTGCCGCTTCACCTGGCGACGGGTTACGTGCTGTTCCGGCTCGGCAAACTCCTGGTCCACGGCGGAGCGGTCGGCGCGGACACCGAGGTCACCATCGCGCATCACGCGGCCCGCATCCTCGGGACAGCGGTGCAGGCGGTCGGAGTCATCGGACCCCTTGCCGCGCTCGTCGGCTTCCGCGCTCTGGCTCAAGAGCTGATCGCTCCGACGGCCGCCACACTCGCTCTTCTCGCCTTCCTCGCCAGCCTCCACTTTGCGGTCCGAGGCGCCTTTGCCATCGCCCGCGGTCTTGACACCAAACAGGCGCAGCAGGCCCTTGCTCCGGTCCTCATCAGCCTCGGACTCACCCTGGCTGCGATCCCGGTCCTCGCCCTCGTCTGGGGCGCCGAACCGTCCGATCTGGGCGAAGCCTGGACGCGGTTCCGGACCGGGTTCAAGTTGGGCGACACCACGATCTCGCCCGGTGATTTCATTACCTTCATCGTGGTTTTCGCCATCGGCCTTGCCGTGACGCGGCTGTTCCAGGGCACACTGAAAACCACCGTGCTGCCTCGCACCAAGCTCGACCGCGGCGGCCAGAATGCCATCGTGTCGGGCCTGGGCTACCTCGGGCTGACGCTGGCGGCCGTCATCGGCATATCGGCGGCGGGCATCGACCTGTCGTCTTTTGCCATCGTCATCGGCGCGCTTGGCGTCGGCATCGGCTTCGGGCTTCAGAACATCGTCAACAACTTCGTGTCGGGAATCATCCTTCTGATCGAGCGTCCTATCAGTGAGGGCGACTGGGTCGAAGCCGGCGGCCAGATGGGCGTGGTCAAGGCGATCAGCGTCCGGTCGACCCGGATCGAGACCTTTGACAAGCGCGACGTGATCGTCCCGAACGGCGACCTCATCTCGGGGACCGTGACCAACTGGACCCACGGCAACTCGATGGGGCGCGTGATCGTGCCGGTGGGCGTGGCCTATGGAACCGACACCCGCAAGGTCGAACGGATTCTCAAGGAGGTCGCCGAGGCGCATCCGATCGTCGCCGTAAGTCCGGCGCCGAACATCCTCTTCATCGGCTTCGGCGCCGACAGCATGGACTTCGAGATCCGGGCGATCCTGACCGACGTGTCCTTCGTCGTGACCGCCAAATCCGACATGAACCACGAGATCGCCCGACGCTTCGGCGAGGAAGGCATCGAGATCCCCTTCGCGCAGCGCGACATCTGGCTTCGCAATCCCGAGGCCCTGGTGCAGGCGACAACCGAACCGCGCCCGCCTTCCGACGCGCTCGATCCTGCCCTCGTCGGCCCCGACCCGGACGGCGACTAGACGATGCCGCCACCAGCGCCAGTGACGGCGGCGCGTTCCGCTGCAACCTTCGCGCGATAGCCGGACGCACGGAAGGCGGCGACAGGGTCGATTGCGCCGCCTGCCTCCATCCGCGCCATGGCGAGGATCGGTTCGACATCGGTGCGGAACGCGGCCTTCAGGGTCTGCGCCGCCATCAAGGCATCATTGTCGCCCTGGAACCCCCGTAATGCGGCGCGGTCGACCAACAGCGCCTGCGCATATGCCCGACGCACCTCGGAGGCCGACATCATCAGGCTTTCCATCGGGTCCGTCACGTTGTGGCTCTGGTCCAGCATGTGCGCGGGCGCGAAACCGGGACGGTCTTCCGCCTCCACCAGTTCGTTGAAGACGAGGAACAGCCGGAACGGGTCGATGGACCCCGTATCGAGGTCATCGTCGCCGTACTTGGAATCGTTGAAGTGGAATCCGCCCAGCTTCCCGAACCGGATCAGGCGGGCGACGATCATCTCGATGTTCACCGTCGGCGCATGGTGACCGAGGTCGACGAGGCACTGCGCCTTCTCGCCCAGCTCCTGCGCGATGAGATAGTTGGTGCCCCAATCCTGCACGACGGTCGAATAGAAGGCGGGCTCGTAAATCTTGTGCTCGGTGAACAGCCGCCAATCGTCGGGCAGGCCTGCATAGACCTGCTTCATGGCATCCAGATAGCGGTCGAATTGGCGGGTGAAGTCGGTCTGACCGGGGAAGTTGGAGCCGTCGCCGATCCAGACCGTCAGGGCGGTCGAGCCGATGCTCTTGCCGATGTCGATGCACTCGAGGTTGTGCTCGATGGCCTGAGCACGGGTCGAGGAATCGACGTGCGAGAGAGAACCGAACTTGTAGGAACGAGGATCGCCTACGTGATCCTGGAACGTGTTCGAATTCATCGCGTCGAAGCCCAGTCCCACCTCCTCGGCCTTGGCGTTGAGGTCGGCGGCCGGCGCCTTGTCCCAGGGGATGTGAAGCGAGACGCTTGGCGTCGCGCAGGTCATCTGATGGATCACGCCGCAGTCGTCGAGCTTGTCGAAGATACCCCTCGGCTCTCCCGGTCCCGGGAAGCGGGCAAAGCGCGTACCCCCTGTTCCCACGCCCCAGGAGGGAATGGCGACGCCGTAGGCCGCGACCTTGTCCCTGACGCGCCCGATGTCCATGCCGCGCCGGTCAAGATGGTCGCCGAGCGCCTCGTAATCCGCCCTGAGCGCATCCTCACGCGCGGCGTTCTCGCTCTCGATCAGGCCTTTGTCGATCATGGTCCTCTCCCCCCGCCGCCCGCCTCAGCGGGTGAAGGCCTCCTTGTTGCCTGCGTCCACGTTGACGATGTTGCCGGTCGACTTGGCCGAGAGGTCCGAGGCGAAGAAGTAGGCCGCCTCGGCGATGTCCTCGGGCAGGACCGAGAGCTTCAGCATCGAGCGGTTGCGGTACATCTCCTCAAGCCCCTCCTTGTCGGTCTTGTAGGTCGAGGCGCGCTGCTCCAGCCACTCGCCCTCCCAGATCTTCGAGCCCTTCAGCACCGCGTCCGGATTCACCACGTTGACCCGGATGCCGGCGTCCGCGCCCTCCAGCGCCAGGCAGCGGGCCAGGTGGATCTCGGAAGCCTTCGCGGTGCAATAGGCCGAGGCGTTCGGGCTGGCGGCGAGGCCGTTCTTCGACGCGATGAAGACGATGGAGCCCCCGATGCCCTGCGCGCGCATGGTTCGGAACGCCTCGCGGCTCACCAGGAAATAGCCCGTCGACAGGATCTCCATGTTGCGATTCCAGAGGTCGAGCGTCGTCTCTTCAACCGGTGCCGACGACGCGATCCCTGCGTTCGACACGAGGATATCGAGCCCTCCGAATTCCACGGCCGTCTCGGCGAAGGCGCGCGCCACGCCGGCCTCGTCCGTCACGTTCATCTCGACCGCGCAAACCACGTCCCGCCCGTGCCGCTGGACCAACCGTTCCTTCGTCGAAGCCAAAGCCTCCGCGTCGATGTCGGCCAGGACCACGCAGGCACCCTCCGCGAGATATTTCTCTGCCGTGGCCGACCCGATCCCGCCGGCCCCGCCGGTGACGAGCGCCACTCGCCCGGCCAACGCCTTGGGTTTTGGCATCCGCTGGAGCTTCGCTTCCTCCAGAAGCCAGTATTCTATGTCGAAGGCTTCCTGCTCCGGCAGCCCCCGGTATTCGCTGACCGCCGACGCGCCACGCATGACATTGATGGCGTTGACGTAGAACTCGCCCGAGATCCGCGCGGTGGCCTTGTCCTTGGCAAAGGTGATCATGCCGACGCCGGGGACGAGATAGACCACGGCGTTCGGGTCGCGCAGCGCCGGGCTGTCGTCGTGCCTGCACCTTTCGTAGTAAGCCGTGTAATCCTCGCGGTAGGCTGCGACCTGCGCGCGAAGGCCGTCCAGCACCTGATCGAGGTTCTTCTTCGCCGGATCGAAGGCCACGACCAGCGGGCGGATCTTGGTGCGCAGGAAATGGTCGGGGCAAGAGGTGCCGAGCGCCGCGAGCGGCTCCATCTCACGCGCGTTGACGAAATCCAGCACCGTCTCGCTGTCGTCGAAGTGTCCCACCATCCGATGTTGGCCCGAGACCATCCCACGGATCGCCGGCATCAGCCGCGCGGCAACGGTGCGACGTTCGCCTTCCGGCAGGCTCTCGTGAACCGCGCCCCCGAAGGCCGGTGCACCCTCTGTGCGGTCGGCGAACCAGTCCATCGCGCACTGGATGGTGGCCAGCGTCAGGTCGTAGCACTCGCGCGCATCGTCGGCCCAGGTGAACAACCCGTGGCTCTCCAGCACGACGCCCTTCGCGTCGGGGTTCTCCAGGCAGAATTTCTCCAGCCAGAGCCCCAACTCGTATCCTGGCCGCTTCCAAGGCAGCCAGCCGATCTCGCCTCCGAATATCTCCCGCGTCAGCGCCTCCGAACCGGCCGAGGCGGCGATAGCGATGATGGCGTCGGGGTGCATGTGGTCGACGTGCTTCTTCGGGACATAGGCATGGAGCGGCGTGTCGATGGAGGCCGCGCGCGTGTTCAGCGCGAAGGTGCAATGCGGCAGGTAGCCCACCATCTCGTCCTCGTGCTCGAGGCCGCGATAGAGACCCTTAAGCGCGCGCAGCTTGTCCATGTAGAGCGTGGCGAAGCCGTCCAACTTCATCGTGCCGACGTCGCCGCCCGATCCCTTGACCCACAGCACTTCGACCGTCTCGCCCGTGAGTGGATCGCGCTCCGTCACCTTGGCCGAGGTGTTGCCGCCGCCGTAGTTCGTGATCCGCTTGTCCGAGCCGAGGAGGTTCGAGCGGTAGAGCAGCTTTTCGGATTCGCTCATCCCCGCCGCACGGCTTTCGTCCCAGAGGTTTTCAAGCCGCTGTTCTCCAGCGTTTTTCAGCATCAAGCCCTCCCGGAGACGCGGCCGCGCCTGCATGACAGTTGCCGCAAGGCTGCTCAGGCTGCGGCGGATTGTCAATCACAAACGATCATAACCGTTCATGCTGCGGCGCAGAATGATTGAATATGACGATTGTTGATTGACACACTTAGGGAATCCCCACAACGTCACCGATCAGGGAGGGCTTCGATGCACGAGACGGAACGCCACCGGATCATTCTGTCGGCAGTGCAGGAGCGCCCGGTCGCAACCGTGATCGACCTCTGCTCCCTTACCGGCGTATCCGAGGCGACCATCCGGCGCGACATCGCCACGCTCCATATGCAGAAGAAGCTGCGCCGTGTACGGGGCGGGGCCGAGGCGATCAGCCCGCCCCAGTTCGTCGGCCTCGCCGGCAGGCCTTTCTCGGTCAACCAGGCGCTTCACGCCGCAGAGAAGCAGGCGATAGCCCGCGCCGCCGTCGACCTTTGCCAAGACGGCGAGTCGATCATCATCAATGGCGGCACGACCACCTTCCAGATGGTCCATCCGCTTGCCTCGCGGCGGATGCAGGTCTTCACCAACTCGTTCCCGATCGCCGAGCACCTGCTCAAGCACTCGAAGAACACGATCATGCTCTCCGGCGGTGCGATCTACCGCGAGCAGAACATCATCCTGTCGCCTTTCGACAACGACGTGACCCGCAACTTCTACGCCCGCCGCATGTTCATGGGCGCGCAGGGCCTCGGTCCTCTCGGGCTCATGGAGGCGGATCCTCTGCTGATTCAGGCGGAACAGAAGCTGATCGGACAGGCGGACGAACTGGTCGTCCTCGTCGACAGCTCGAAGTTCGAGAACCGCTCGAGCCTCGTCCTGTGTCCGCTGGAGCGGATCGACGTGGTGATAACCGACGATGGAATTTCCGACCGCGCAGCAGCGTTGCTGGACGCGGCGGGCATACGACTGATCGTGGCGCAGGCTGGCGCTGCGGCGGAAAGGGGGACGGCCTGAGACGGCCGGACCGATCGTTCACCTTTGGGAGGTAAGACCATGAGCATCACCAGAAGACTACTGGGCGGCAGCGCCCTCGCGGCCATGATCCTGGCCGGAAGCATGGCGCAGGCGCAGGACAAGGTGCGCATCGCCCTCGTCGTCAAGGCGCTTGGCATCGGCTTCTTCGAAGCCGCGGCGGAAGGCGCCGAGGAAGCCGCGGCAGAACTCGGCAACGTCGAGATCATCTATACCGGCCCGACCGACACCACGGCCGAAGGCCAGATCGAGGTCATCAACAGCCTGATCGCACAGCAGGTCGACGCCATCGCGATCTCGGCCAACGACCCCGACGCCCTGGTCCCCGCGCTGAAGAAGGCGATGGACCGCGGTATCACTGTCATATCGTGGGATTCGGGCGTGGCGCCCGAGGGGCGCGAGATGCACCTCAACCCGTCGTCCAACGCTCTGATCGGCAACATGATCATCAAGCTCGCCGCAGACGAACTGCCGGACGGCGGCAAGGTCGCCGTGCTCTCCGCCTCGGCCACCGCGACGAACCAGAACACCTGGATCGCCGAGATGGAAAAGGTTATGGGCGACTACCCCAATATCGAAGTGGTCGGCACCGTCTACGGCGATGACCTCGCCGACAAGTCCTACCGCGAAGCGCAGGGATTGATGCAGACCTACCCCGACCTGAAGGCGATCATCGCACCGACCTCCGTCGGCATCGTCGCCGCCGCGAAGGCGGTCGAGGACGCGGGCAAGGCGGGGGAGATCAACGTCACGGGCCTGGGCCTTCCGTCCGAGATGGCAGGCGCCATCCAGTCGGGCGCGTCCAAGTCCTTCGCGATCTGGAACCCTATCGACCTCGGCTACTCGGCCACGATGCTGGCCTATAACCTGGCCACCGACGCCGCCGAGGCGGGCCCGGGCGCCGAGATCCCCATGGGTCGGATGGGCACGCTGACACTGGACGACAACGCCGAGGGGGCGATGGCCGATCCCTTCGTCTACGACGCCTCGAACATCGACCAGTTCAAGGAAATCTTCTGATTGTCCGTCCGGCGCGGGGCCGCCCTCGCGCCGGACACATTCCGGAACCCGCACATGCGTCACGCCGCCGACACCGTCCCGGCCGAGGTTCTCGGTCTGCCTGTCCTCACGCTTGAAGGGATCACCAAGTCCTTTCCGGGCGTGAAGGCTCTCTCCGAGGTGGCGCTCGAGCTCTACCCCGGCCAAGTGACGGCGCTCGTGGGAGAGAATGGCGCGGGCAAGTCCACCATCGTGAAGGTGCTGACCGGCATCTACCAGCCCGACGCCGGCACGATCCGGCTGGACGGGCTGCCGGTGACCTTTCCGACGGCTCGCGCCGCGACCGAAGCAGGGATCACGGCGATCCATCAAGAGACGGTCCTCTTCGACGAGTTGACCGTCGCCGAGAACATCTTCATCGGCCATGCGCCCCGCACCAGGTGGGGTCTGATCGACTGGCCCGAACTGCGCCGCCGCGCAGTCGAGATCCTCGACCGGATCGATGCTAGGCTTGATCCGATGATGCCGCTCAAGGAGTTGGGCATCGCCAACAAGCATCTCGTTGCCATCGCCCGTGCGCTTTCAATCGATGCGCGCGTGGTGGTGATGGACGAACCGACCGCTGCCCTTTCGCAAAAAGAGATCGAGGAGCTTTACGATCTGGTCGAACGTCTGAAAGCCGAGGGCCGCGCCATCCTCTTCATCAGCCACAAGTTCGACGAGATCTTTCGCATCGCGGACCGCTTCACCGTCTTCCGGGATGGCGCTCTGGCCGGCTCGGGCCTCATGTCCGATGTGAGCGAGAGCGAGTTGGTCCGGATGATGGTCGGTCGCTCGGTCGATCATATCTTCCCCGCGCGCGACAAGGCGCCGGGGCGAGAGGTCTTGCGCGTCGAGGGTTTGTCGCACCCCACCGAGTTCGACGACTTGTCCTTCACGCTGTGTGAGGGCGAAATCCTCGGCTTCTACGGCCTCATAGGATCGGGCCGCTCGGAGCTGATGCAGGCGATCTTCGGAATTACTCGGGCCTCGAGTGGCACGGTCTCGCTGGATGGCGCGGCCCTTAACATTCGCGCGCCCGCCGACGCGATTGCCGCCGGCATCGTCTATGTGCCGGAAGATCGCGGCAAGCAGGGCGCCGTCATCGGCCTGCCGATCTTTCAGAACATCACGCTTCCCTCGCTGGACCAGACCTCGCGGCAGGGATTCCTGAAGCTCGCTCGGGAGTTCGCTCTGGCCCGGACTTATGTCGAGCGGCTGGAGCTTCGCGCCGCCAGCCTGGATCAGGACGTTGGCAACCTGTCGGGCGGCAACCAGCAGAAGGTCGTTATCGCCAAATGGCTGGCGACGAAGCCACGCGTCATCATCCTGGACGAGCCTACCAAGGGGATCGACATCGGCTCCAAAGCCGCCGTCCACGCCTTCATGGCGGAACTGGCTGCGGAAGGCCTGGCGGTGATCATGGTTTCGTCCGAGATCCCCGAGATCGTCGGCATGTCGGACCGGGTCATCGTCATGCGCGAAGGGCTTATGGCGGCCAAAGTGAAAGGTGACGACCTGACGCCCGAGGTGCTGGTGCGCCACGCGGCGGGGATCGCGGGGGCGTCCGGATGACTTACCTGCTCAAGTCCCGCGAGGCGCTTCTGGTCGGTGTGATCCTCGTCCTTGTCGCGCTTATTGCCGGGCGCTTTCCGGCCTTTGTCTCGCCCGGAAACCTCGCCCGCGTTTTCAATGACACGGCGCCGCTCATCATCCTGGCACTTGGCCAGACCGTCGTGATCCTGACCCGCTGCATCGACCTCTCGGTGGCGGCGAACCTGGCGCTGACGGGCATGGTCTGCGCGATGCTAAACGTCGCCATGCCGGACCTGCCGATCCCCGTCATCCTTGGGCTCGCGCTCGCGCTCGGCGCAACCATGGGGGCGATCAACGGCCTCCTCGTCTGGCTTTTGACCATTCCCCCGATTGTCGTGACGCTCGGCACCATGACGATCTATCGCGGCACCATCTTCCTGATCTCGGACGGCCAGTGGGTCAACGCCCACGAGATGAGCGCAGCCTTTACCGGGTTTCCGCGCTCCGTCCTCCTGGGTCTGCCGATGCTGTCGTGGATCGCGATCCTCGTGGCGGCGACATTCCTCCTCGCAGTCCGCCTGACACCGCTTGGTCGCGCGTTCTATGCCGTGGGCGGTAATCCTCACGCTGCGGTCTACACGGGTCTCGACGTCGGCCGGACGCAGTTCTGGGCCTTCGTGATCTCGGGCACGCTCGCTGGCCTGACCGGCTATCTCTGGGTCGCGCGCTATTCGGTCGCCTACGTCGACATCGCCGGGGGGTTCGAGTTGGAAGTGGTCGCGGCCTGCGTCATCGGCGGAATTTCCATCGCGGGAGGTGCGGGCACCATCGCCGGAGCTATCCTCGGCGCGCTGTTCCTCGGGATCGTCAAGAATGCGCTTCCGGTCATCGGCGTTTCGCCGTTCTGGCAGATGGCGATCTCGGGCACGGCCATCGTGATCGCCGTCGCGTTCAACGCCCGTGTCAGCCGCGCGAAGGGCCGCATCATCCTCAAGCGCGCCGAGGGCCACGCATGACCGACGCCACCGCCCGACATATCCCCGACCGGCTGGTCAGCCCCGCCGCCCGCCTCCTGAAGAGCTGGGAGACGCTGCTTCTGGCCGTGGCGCTGGCGATCTTTGTCGCGAACAGCCTCGCCTCGCCCTACTTCCTGAACGCCTGGAACCTGTCCGACGCCACATTCAACTTCACAGAGAAGGCGATGATCGCCTTCGCGATGGCACTTCTCATCATCTCGGGCGAGATCGACCTCTCCGTCGCCTCGATCATCGCCCTGGCATCTACCGCCATGGGCGCGGCGGTACAGGCTGGTGCGGGCACACCTGTCCTCGTCGGCATCGGCCTCGGCACGGGGCTCGCCTGCGGAGCGGTAAACGGGATTCTCGTCACGCGGATGGGTCTGCCGTCAATCGTGGTGACGATCGGGACGATGAGCCTCTTTCGCGGGATCAGTTACATCGCGCTCGGCGACAAGGTCTACAAGGGCTATCCCTCCGACTTCGGCTACTTCGGACAGGGTTATGTCTGGTGGGTCTTCTCGTTCGAGCTGGTGCTTTTCGCGATCCTCGCGGTCGTCTACGGCGTCCTGCTGCACAAGACTAACTTCGGCCGCGCGGTCTATGCCATCGGGAACAACCCCACGGCGGCCCTCTTCTCGGGCATCCGGGTGCAGAGGGTGAAGTTCATCCTCTTCCTGCTCACCGGCCTCATGTCCGGCATCGCCGCAATTTGCCTGACCTCGCGCCTTGGCTCGACGCGCCCCTCCATCGCCTTCGGATGGGAGTTGGAAGTGGTGACGATGGTCGTGCTGGGGGGCGTCAATATCCTGGGCGGGTCGGGCACGATCCCGGGCGTCGTAATCGCGGCTTTCGTCATGGGGCTCGTTACCTTCGGGCTGGGGCTCCTCAACGTCCCGGGGATCGTCATGTCGATCTTCATAGGCTGTCTTCTGATCGGGGTGATTGCCCTGCCCCGGCTCTGGACGATGTGGAGAGGGTGATGGAGAAGTACGCCTTCCGGATGCGCCTCAATCCCGGCATGAGGAACGAGTATCTGAAGCGCCATGACGAGATATGGCCCGAACTGGTGACGCTTCTGAAGGATGCAGGCGTGTCCGACTATTCCATCCACCTCGACGAGGAGACGAACAGCCTCTTCGGGGTACTGTGGCGGACCGACGATCACGGCATGGACGCCCTGCCGTCGCACGAGGTAATGCAGCGGTGGTGGGCGCACATGGCCGACATCATGGAGACGAAGCCGGACAACGAGCCCGTCGCGGTGCCGCTGGAAACCGTCTTCCACATGCCATGAGGCACGTCGCCGTCATCGACATCGGCAAGACCAATGCCAAGGTTGCGCTGGTGGACCTCGACACCATGTCCGAGGTCGCTGTCGTCACGAGGCCCAACACGGTGCGCACCGGGCCTCCCTGGCCGCACTTCGACCTCGACGGGCACTGGTCCTTCATTCTCGAGGCGTTGCGCGCGTTTCACGACGCGCATGGGATTGAGGCGATCTCGGTCACGACCCACGGGGCATCGATCGTGCTGGTGGACCGGGAAGGAAGACTGGCGACACCCATGCTGGATTATGAGCATCAAGGGCCGGACGAAGTGGCCGCCGAGTACGACGCCATCCGGCCGCCCTTTGAGCAGACCGGCTCGCCGCGACTGTCCGCAGGTCTGAACGTCGGCGCGCAGCTTCACTGGATGCTGAAGACCGACCCCGGCCTGCGGGACCGGACCGCGCTTGTCCTGACCTATCCGCAGTACTGGAGCTTCCGGCTGACCGGAGTTGCGGCGACGGAGGTCACCTCGCTTGGCTGTCATACGGATCTCTGGAACCCGTCAGAAGGCAAGGAATCGGCCTTGCTGGCAACGCTCGGTTTGGAGAACAAGCTTGCGCCGCAGCGTCCGGCGCGGGACGTTCTAGGGACAATCCTTCCCGACGTCGCGGCGCGCACCGGACTTCCGGCCACCACGCCTGTCCACTGTGGGATCCACGACTCGAACGCATCCCTCTTGCCCTACGTCCTGGGAAAGACGCCGCCTTTCTCTGTCGTCTCTACCGGCACTTGGGTGATCGAAATGAGCATGGGAGGCGAGGCCTTGGCGCTTGATCCGGCGCGGGACACGCTGGTCAACGTCAACGCCCTTGGCGCTCCCGTCCCCTCGGCCAGGTTCATGGGGGGCCGTGAGCACGATATCGTCTCGCGCGGGTCGCCTGCACCCGCGACGTTGGCTGCCTTGTCCGATGTGATCATCGAGGGTGTCATGCTGATGCCGTCCGTGGTGCCCGAGACGGGGCCGTTTCAGGGCCGAGCCGCGTACTGGGTCGGGCGCGAACCATCTATCGGAACTTCCGAACGAGCGGCAGCGCTCGGCGCCTATCTGGCTCTGATGACGGCGGAAGGACTGACGTTGACCGGCCACCGGGGCGACGTGGTGGTCGAAGGCCCGTTCGCGCGGAACGAGGCATATCTCGCAATGTTATCAGCTGTCACGGGATCGCTCGTCCTTCCTTCGCGTGGGTCGACCGGCACAAGTCAGGGCTGCGCGCTTCTTGCCCTGCCCGACGGCGGTGTGACCTTACCTGAGACAACTCCGGTCGATCGTCGGGGAGACGCCGATCTCATCGCATATGCCGACGCATGGCGCAGGCTGGCGCGGGCCTGAGGATCCGGGCCTAGGCAAGGCCTTCCCCCCGCACTAAGGTCGCGCCGAAATCAAGGGAGACACACATGGCGACGGGCGGCATCTGGCTGGGCATCGACCTCGGCACATCGGGCGTGAAGACCCTGATGATGGACGGGGACCAGCGCGTCGTCGCCACGGCGCATGCGCCGCTCGACGTCGACCGACCCCGCCCCGGCTGGTCGGAACAGGACCCCGCACAGTGGTGGAGTGCGACCGAGGCCACGCTCGACGAATTGGCCCGCACTCAACCGGAACGCATGGCGCGTGTCCGCGGTATCGGTCTGTCGGGACACATGCACGGTGCGACGCTTCTCGGCGCCGACGACCGCGTGCTGCGGCCCTGCATTCTGTGGAACGACGGGCGCTCGGCCGAGGAATGCAGCATTCTCGAGGACAAGGCCGACTTCCGCGGGATCGGCGGCAACCTCGTCATGCCCGGCTTCACCGCGCCCAAGCTCGAGTGGGTCCGGCGTCACGAACCCGAGGTTTTCGAGCAAGTCGCGAAGGTGCTTCTGCCGAAGGACTATCTGCGGCTTCTTCTCACCGGCGAATACATCTCCGAGATGTCCGACAGCGCGGGCACGCTCTGGCTCGACGTGGGCCGCCGCTGCTGGTCGCCCGAGCTTCTGGCCGCGACGGGGCTGGACGAGGGACAGATGCCGTCACTTGTCGAAGGCTCCGAACCGGCGGGTCGCCTCCGTTCCGAGTTGGCGCAGAGGTGGGGCATGGCCAAGCCTCCAATCGTCGCGGGCGGCGGCGGCGACAATGCGGCGTCCGCTGCGGGCGTGGGGGCGGTGAAACCGGGCGCAGGCTTTGCTTCTCTCGGAACGTCCGGCGTTCTCTTTGTCGCGACCGACGGCTTCGCGCCGAACACGGCCCAGGCGGTCCACGCCTTCTGCCACGCCGTTCCCGACGTGTGGCACCAGATGGGGGTGATCCTCTCGGCGACCGACACGCTGAACTGGTTGTCGCGCATCACCGGACGCGAGCCTTCAGCGCTGACCGACGGTATCGATGCGACGACGCCTGCCAGGGCCGTGCTGACCTTTCTGCCCTATCTGTCGGGCGAACGGACGCCCCACAACGATGCCGGCGCCCGCGGCGCCCTCGTCGGCATGAGCCAGGCAACCTCGGTCGAGGACATCGCGCGTGCCGCGCTCGAGGGCGTAACCTATGCCTTCGTCGACAGCTTCGATGCCTTGGCGGCGGCCGGCACACGCCCAGAGCTGGTCTATGCCATCGGCGGCGGCGCCAGGTCGCTGGCCTGGGTCCAGATGATCGCAGACGCCTCCGGATCGCCGCTGCATCTTCCCACGGCAGGCGACTATGGCGCGGCCTTCGGCGCGGCGCGGCTGGGCTATTGCGCGGCGGAGGGAGCCGACCCGCTCGAGTTCTGCGCACCGGCCCCGATCGAGCGGACGATCGAGCCGAACGCGGTAATGGCCGCCTATCACGCCGATAATCTGGCGCGGTACCGAGCGCTATACCCCGGCACTCGGCCCGTCCTTCCGGCCTAAGACTTGAGGCCGTAATCAGCGAAGGCGGCAAGCGTCTCGGCGATCTCCGCATCCGACAGGATGACGGGCTCGCCGGCCTGCCGGGCCACGACGAATTGCCGCGCGAGGGTCTCGAGTTCCGTCATGCGCCACATCGCCTTGTCCAGCGTGTCGCCAAGCGCGATGGCGCCGTGGTTCGCCAGAAGGCAGGCAGTGCGGTCCCGAAGGGCATCCAGGACCAAAGCGGATAGGTCGGCGCTCCCGTAGCGCGCATACCCCGCACATCGCACGGTCGAGCCGCCGAAGGCCGCGACCATGTAGTGACAAGCGGGAATCTCCATCCTGGCGACGGCGAGCGCCGTGGCATGGGTCGGATGCGCATGGACAACCGCCCCGATCTCGCTTCGTGCGTTCAGGATGTCGAGGTGGAAGCGCCACTCGGTCGAAGGGGGTCTTGGTCCCGTCCATGCTCCGTCTCCCGCGAGCGGCATTCGGGCGATCATGTCCGGCGTCATGGATAGGTAAGGCGTTGCGGAAGGCGTAATGAGCATGTCGCGGCCCGAACGCACCGACAGGTTTCCGGAGGTCCCAGTCGTCAGGCCGCTTGCAGTCATTTCGAGGCAAGCCTCGATGATCGATGTGCGCAAGGAGAGGTCGTCGTCGCTCATATCCTGAGCTTGTCTAACCCGACAGGCGTCGTCCATCGCGGCTGGCGACTTGCCCTTCCACCGAGCGGGTGCCAAGCTTGACCCGGGGCGGGCACGGCGGGCGATGGACGAGCTTTTCGACACCGAGGACATGACCGGACTTGCGGCCCATGTGGCGGATGGCCGGGTGACCGCTGTCGAGTTGCTGGACGCCGCCATCGCGCGGTGCGACAGGGTGAACGGCCATCTCAACGCGGTCGTGCTGCGCTTCGACGATGTCGCCCGTCGGAAGATCGCCGAGGGGCTTCCCGAAGGACCGTTCCGAGGCGTGCCGTTTCTTCTGAAGGACCTCGGTGCCGAGGCCGTAGACTATCCCTCTCACAATGGATCGCGCCTTCTGCACCACACGACCTACGACCGCGACTCGGCGATCTACGAGCGGATCGCGGCGGCCGGTCTCGTGACGTTCGGGCGCACCGCCTCTCCCGAAGGCGGCGTGGGTCCTGTGACGGAAGCGGCGGTTTATGGCGGTCCGACCTGCAATCCCTGGGACACCTCGCGCACGCCCGGTGGATCGTCGGGCGGATCGGGCGCCGCCGTCGCGTCGGGGATCGTGCCCGGCGCGCACGGCTCGGATGGTGGCGGGTCGGTTCGCATCCCGGCGTCCAACTGCGGCCTCTTCGGGTTCAAGCCGACGCGCGCGCGATTGCCGGATGGGCCCTACGCCGGGGAAGGCTGGGCCGGCATGGCGACCGACGGCTTCCTGACGCGTTCGGTTCGGGACCAGGCAGCACTTCTCGACGCCTGTGCAGGCCCGGACCTGGGAGCACCCTATGTCGCGCCGCGTCTGCAGGGCACGTTCACCGAGGCAACACGGACGGCCTTGCCGCAACGACGCGTGGCGCTTCTGACGACGTCGCTGACCGGAGCCGAACTTGCCCCGGCCTGCGTCGAGGCGGCCCGCGAGGCTGCGAGGACGCTTGAGGGTCTGGGCCACGAGATCGTCGAGATCGCGCCACCGCCAGCGGACACGCAAGGCATGATGCTCGCGTGGTGCAAGATCGTGGCTTGCGGCACGGCCCTCTGGATCGACAAGACCGTGGCCGCGCGCGGACGGCCGCTGGAGGAGGGCGAGGTGGAACGCATCGCCCTCTCGGCCCGCGACTACGCGCGAGGCTTGTCCGGTGCGGACTACCTCGACGCGGTCGGCAAGATCCACTCCTACGGCCGTCAGATGGCCAGGGTCTTTCTCGACTTCGACATCCTGTTGACGCCCACGATGGCCGAGCCGCCCGCAAAGGTGGGCCGGTTCTCGCACGACCGGGACGACTATCTCGCCTATCGCACGGCGTCGGATGGTGTCTTCGCCTATTCGCCCTTCACCGCCGCCTTCAATGCCACCGGCCAGCCAGCCGCATCGGTTCCGCTTCACTGGACCGAGGACGGCCTGCCCGTCGGCATCCACCTCGCCGCGCGTTTCGGCGCCGACCTCGATCTGATGAGCCTCTGCGCGGACCTCGAACGCGCCTGTCCATGGGCACAGCGGAGACCGGCGGTTTGGGCGGGACGTACAGACCCGTGACGACAGGAGATCTTCCGTGAGCCCGTCCGCCATCGAGATCGTCGACGCCGCGAAGGTCTATGGTTACGGGGCGAGTGCGGCGCGGGCCCTGGGTGGAGTATCACTGGGCATCCGCACGGGCGAGTTCTTCACCCTTCTCGGCCCCTCCGGCTGCGGAAAGACAACGCTTCTTCGGCTTATCGCGGGCTTCGAGATGCCGACCGAGGGAACCATCCACATCGGCGGCAAGGACATGACCGCCGTGCCACCGAACAAGCGGCCGGTGAACACCGTATTCCAGTCCTATGCACTTTTCCCGCATCTTACCGCGCGCGAGAATATCGCCTTCGGTCTTCAGATGCTGGGACGCCCGAGGGACGAGGTGGCGTCGGAGGTCGAGAAAATGATCGCCCTCGTCAAGCTCGAGGAGATGGCCGACCGCCGTCCGGGACAGCTTTCGGGAGGCCAGCAGCAGCGGGTCGCCCTCGCTCGGGCCTTGGCGCCGGCGCCACAGGTCCTTCTCCTTGACGAGCCTCTTTCGGCCCTCGATCTGAAGCTCCGAAAGGAAATGCAGCTCGAGCTGAAGCGGCTCCAGACCGAAACGGGCATAACCTTCGTCTTCGTCACCCACGACCAGGAAGAAGCGCTGACCATGTCCGACCGGATCGGCGTGATGAGCGGGGGCCGGCTGCTTCAGGTCGGAGCGCCTCGCGAGATCTACAACCGCCCCGTCGACCGCTTTGTCGCCGACTTCATCGGCGAGACGAACTTCATCCCGGCAGAGGCCCGCGGCGACCTCGTCAGGGTCGCAGGTGTCGATCTGTCCTTGCCAGGCGCTGGCAACGGACCAGTGACGCTGGCCGCACGGCCCGAACAAGTGCGCATCGGCAGCAACGGCCCCCTTCCGGCGACACTGACGCGCACGGTGTACTTCGGGACCGACACGCATTGTCACATGACGCTGTCGGACGGCACCGAAATCGTCGCACGCCTGCAAAGCCCGCCCTCGGGCGACATCGGTCTGAGAGATGGTCAGGGCGTGAGGATCGACTTCGCGCCCGGCGCGCTCCAGATCCTCGAGGGCGCATGACGGGCGCGGCGTCCTCGACCCGCTCGGGCTGGCTTCTGTCCCTGCCGGCGCTCGTTCTTCTGGCCCTAGGCGCGGCAGGGCCGCTGCTGATCGTCGTCGTCTACTCCTTCCTGGAACCGGGGGAGTACTCGGGCGTCGTCTGGAACTTCACGACCGAGCCCTGGTTCAGGGTGTTTCTCGAGCGGGACATCTTCGACGGGACCGTCAGCCTTGCCGATGCGCATCTGACGATCTTCTGGCGGTCGGTGAAGCTGTCGCTTCTGACGACCCTCATCACCTTCGCCGTGGGCTTTCCCACGGCCTGGTTCATTGCCACGCGTCCGCCTTCCAGCCGCGCGATCTGGCTCTTCCTCATCACCATCCCGTTCTGGACCAATCTGCTGATCCGTACCTTCGCCATCAGCGAGATCATCCGGAACCAGGGTCTTCTGAACACCGCGTTGCTCAAGTTCGGCCTGATCGAGACCCCGATCCAGATCCTCTATACCGACACGGCGGTGCTCATCGGCATGGTCTATGTCTATCTGCCTCTGATGGTCCTGCCGCTCTTCGCCGCCATCGACCGCTTCGACTTCAAGCTCGTCGAGGCGGGCTACGACCTCTATGCCTCGCGCTGGAAGGTGCTGCGCCGGATCGTCCTGCCGATCGTGCGTCCGGGCATCGTGGCGGGGTCGATCCTCGTCTTCGTCCCCTCGCTCGGCGCCTATGTCACGCCGCGCATCCTGGGCGGCGGCAAGAACATGATGGTCGGCAACTTCATCGAGCTTCAGTTCGGGCAGGGCCGTAACTGGCCCCTCGGGGCGGCGCTGTCGATGCTGCTTCTCCTGATCGTGCTGGCAGCGCTTCTGGCCTACGTCCGCGTCACCTCGTCCGAGAGGCCGCAATGAGAGGACGCCGGTTCGACATCACCGCACTCCCGGGATTCTCGGCAATCGCGATCGGCGTCTTCGTCGTGCTCTATGCGCCGATCGTCACGATAGTCGTCTACTCTTTCAACGCTTCGAACTCGGTGGCCGTCTGGGGCGGATTTTCGTTTCGGTGGTACGAGATCGCGTGGGAAAACACTCAGGTTCAGGACGCTACCATCCGCTCGCTGGTCGTTGCCGTCTCGGCCGCGCTGATTTCAACGACGCTCGCCACGATGGCCGCGCTCGGGACGACACGGCGCGGGCGGTTCAAGGGACAGACCTTCATCTACGTGATGATAAACCAGCCCCTGATGGTGCCGGAGATCGTGACGGCCGTGGCACTCCTGATCTTCTTCGCCACCATCAAGGTCGCGACCGGCTACCAGGGCCTGGGCTATCTCATCCTTGCCCACTCCGCCTTCTGCATTCCCTTCGCATATCTGCCGATCCGAGCGCGTCTCGAGGGCATGGACCTCACGCTCGAGATCGCAGCGGCCGACCTCTACGCCACGCCCTGGCAGACGTTCCGCCGGGTGACGCTTCCCCTCATGGCGCCGGGTGTCGCGGCAGGCGCGATGCTGGCCTTCGTCATCTCGCTCGACGACGTGATCATCACCGAGTTTGTCAAATCCGCCGGACAGGATACGCTGCCGACCTACATGCTGGGCCAGCTGCGCCGTGCCGTCACGCCCGAGGTGAACGCGATCTCGACCGCGCTTCTCGTCCTGACGGTGATGCTGCTGACGGCCTTCTTCCTGCTGACCAGAAGACGGGACTGATCCCGCGACCCATCCCAACAAAGGAGTGACCATGACCAGAACCCTGACATCCGCCGCCGCGCTATTCGCGCTGGCCGGAGGCGCCGCCGCAGAGGGCGAACTCAACATCTACAACTGGGGCAACTACACGAGCCCGGACCTCATCAAGAAGTTCGAGGAGGAATTCGACGTCAAGGTGACCGTCACCGACTACGACTCGAACACCACCGCGCTGGCCAAGATCGAGGCGGGCGGGCACGGCTTCGACATCGTGGTGCCGACGCACAGCTATGATACCGCGATCTGGACCGAGCTTCAGAAGTGACGGACCACAGGCGGGGGGCGGCGACGCCCCCCGATCTCACCTCGCTTGCGGCTTTTGACCTTTCGACGCGTCTCCGCCTTCGCGAGGTGTCGGCCCACGACGTGATGACCGCCTACCTCGACCGCATCGAGACGCTGAACCCTTCCATCAACGCCATCGTCTCACTTCGCCCGCGCGACGAGCTTCTGGCGGAAGCGGAGGCGGCCGACCTCGCGCCAGCAAGCGGACCTCTCCACGGGCTGCCCGTGGCGGTGAAGGACCTCGTCGCGACGAGGGGCCTTCGCACGACATGGGGCTCGCCGCTTTACGCCGACCATATTCCCGAAGCCGACGACCGGCTTGCCCGACGACTGCGCCGGGCAGGCGCCATCCTGATCGGCAAGACAAACGTGCCCGAGTTCGGCGCAGGGTCGCACAGCTTCAATCCCGTCTTCGGCGTGACACGAAACCCCTATGATCCCGCGCGGACGGCGGGCGGCTCTTCGGGCGGCGCGGCGGCAGCGCTGGCGATGCGGATGGTCCCGGTCGCGGACGGATCGGACATGATGGGTTCGCTGAGAAACCCCGCCGCCTTCTGCAACATCTATGGCTTCCGTCCAACCTGGGGTCTGATCCCCGACGACGCCGAGGGCGATCTTTATCTCCATCGCCTGGCAACGGACGGTCCGATGGCCCGGTGTCCGAAGGACCTGGCGCTTCTCCTCTCGGCGCTGGCCGGGCCGGACCCGAAGATGCCCTACGAGGTCGCCGTCCCGGACCTCTCGGCGCTCGACATCGAAGCGCTGAAAGGTGCCAGGATCGGCTGGCTGTCCGACTGGGGCGGCGTGCCCTACGAGGATGGCGTCCTCGACATCTGCGAGGCGGCGCTCGCCGAGATGTCGGCCCTGGGCGCGACCGTCGAGACGCTTCCTCCGCCCGTGTCGCGAGACGCAATCTGGGAAAGCTGGACCACGCTTCGCTCCTGGGCCATCGCTGCGGGGAAGGCCGATCTGTGGAACGACGCCGGCAAGCGTCAATTCATCAAGCCGGAGCTTCAATGGGAGATCCAGCGCGGCAACGCGATGTCCGCGCTTCAGGTCGATGGGGCAAGCCGCATCCGTTCGCGCCTCAACCTCGCCTTCGCCGATCTTTTCGGGTCGTACGACGCGCTCGCCATTCCGTCCGCACAGGTTTGGCCCTTCCCGGCGGACTGGCGGTGGCCAGAGAGCGTCGGCGACGTGGCGATGGACAGCTATCATCGGTGGATGGAATGCGTGATCCCGGTAAGCCTGACCGGCCTGCCCGCCGTGTCGGTCCCGGCCGGCTTCGGCGAGAACGGCTTGCCCACGGGCGTCACGCTGTTCGGGCCGCGCAACGCGGACCGCCGCATCCTGTCCCTTGCCGACCACTGGCACCAGGCAACCGATTGGCCGAACCGCAGACCGCCGCCGTAAGGTTAAGACGTCAGGCTCCTTCGAAACCCTCGAGGACATTTACAGCATTGATGCCCACGGCCTCGATGGCATAGCCACCCTCCATGCAGAAGACGGTCGGCAGACCCAGCCCGGCAATCCGCCGGCCTGCGTCCATGAAGTCCGGGCTGTCGAGCTTGAAGAAACTGATGGGATCGTCCTTGAAGGCGTCGACCCCAAGCGACACGACCAGAGCCTCTGCTCCGAAAGCACGGATCCGCGAGATGGCGTCGTCGAGTGCGCCGGACCATTCGCCGTAGCCTGTGCCCGGGGACATGGGGTAGTTCGCCGTCGAGCCCTCACCGTCCCCCTCTCCGGTCTCGTCCGCGAAGCCCAGGAAGTAGGGAAACGCATCCTCCGGCGCTCCGTGAAGCGAGGCGAAGAAGACGTCGCCGCGTCCGTAGAAGATGTCCTGCGTTCCGTTGCCGTGGTGGAAGTCGATGTCGAGGATCGCCACGCGCCCGGCGCCAGAGGCGCGGAATTGCTCGGCGGCGAGAGCGGCGTTGTTGATGAAGCAGTAGCCACCGTACATGTCCGCCGTCGCATGATGACCCGGAGGACGGCAGAGCGCGAACGCGGCCCATGCGCCTGAGATGACATGCGCGGTCGCGGCTTGCGCCGATGCGGCAGAGGACAGCGTCGCCTCCCAGGTCGTTCGGGTGATCGCGGTTTCGGAGGCAAGAGCGTAATAGCCGACCTTGCCGTCGATGTTGCGCGGCGGGCGTCCGGTCTGCATCCGGCGCACAGGTGTCGACGTGGCGATAATTTCGCCCGCGAAACCAGCCGCTTTCCACTCGTCCCACGCGCTCTCCAGGAATGCGAGGTATCCCGGATCGCTCATGTCGCGGATCGGGCCCATGTCCGCCTCACCGGGATCGACAATGTCGGTCAGCCCCCGCTCCTTCAATCTGGCGAGGACATATTCCACGCGGCTTGGCCGTTCATAGGGCGTGACGAGTTCGCCGCCGTGCAGTTCCGCCTGGGGGAAGTGCATCCGGTGCCGTTCCGAGAAGTAGGTGCGCATCTTGGTCCTCTTTACCTGTCGCGGCGGATCGTTCCCAGGTTCGCCGACGCTGATCGGCTGGCTCTCTACTCAATCCGGCTGCCTGATCGTCGGATTGCCGCTCATGATCGCGAAGCCGTTCGGGCCGAGCGCAAGCGCCCCCTTCTCTACGTTCGCATTGTGGCTCAGAACCAACTCGCCGCCTTCGCAAGGAAGCGACCTTGCCTCTGCCGAGAGGTTGAAGATGCAGAGCGTGTTCTCTCCGCGGCGGAAACCCAGCCACGGCTCGGGCAGCACCAGGAAGTCGCTTGCGCCCTTCATCAGGTCGACGCTGTTCTTCCGGAACGCCAACATCCGCTTGTAGAACGCAAGCACCGAGTCTTCGCCGCCATGCGTATCGACGGCGACCGCACGTTGAGGCTCGCGGACCGGAAGCCATGTTCGGTTGGCGTTGGAGAAGCCGGCGTTCGCTGCATCCTTCTCCCACACCATCGGCGTCCGGCAGCCGTCGCGACCCTTCTCTTCGGGCCAGAAGTTGATTCCGGCGGGATCGGTCAGTTCCTCGAAGCTCAGTTCGGTCTCGGTCTGACCCAGTTCTTCGCCCTGATAGATGCAGATTGATCCCTGCATCGATAGAAGAAGGGCCGCCGCCTGCTTAGCCAGGGATTCACGGTCGGCCGCGTGCCGCATCCAGCGAGAGACGTGGCGGTTCACGTCGTGGTTCGAGAAAGCCCAGCAGGGCCATCCTTGGGGCGCGCCCGCGAAAAAGCCCGCAATTCTCGTACGGAAGTGCTCCGCGGAGAAATCGGGACCCAGCATGTCGAACGAATAGGACTGATGCAAACGGGCGCCGGTGGTGTACTGGCCCATCATCTCGATCGCGTGGTGACTTTCGCCCATCTCACCGATCAGCACGCGCGCCTCGTAGCGGTCGGTCAGCGCACGCATCCGTTCCAGAAACGCCAGGTTCTCGGGCTGGTTCTTCGAGAACAGGTGATACTGCATGTTGTAAGGGTTGTTCTCGGGCTTCTCCTTCCTGCGGAAATCGGCCGCGTCGTCCCGCAGAAGCGCGTCGTGGAAGTAATAGTTCACCGTGTCGAGGCGAAAGCCATCGACTCCCCTGTCCAGCCAGAACGCCATGTTGTCGAGGTGGAAGTCCTGCACCTCGGGATTGTGGAAGTTAAAGTCGGGCTGCTCGGGCAGGAAGTTGTGAAGATAATATTGATGGCGGTGCGCGTTCCAGGTCCAGGCACTGCCGCCGAAGGCGGCCAGCCAGTTGTTCGGCGGCGATCCGTCCGGTTTGGGATCGGCCCAGACATACCAGTCGCCCTTGGGTCCGGCCGGGTTTGCGCGGCTTTCGATGAAGGCCGGGTGCAGGTTCGACGAATGCGAGATGACCTGGTCGATGATGATCCGGAGGCCCAAGTCATGCGCGCGCTCGACCATTCCGTCGAAGTCGTCGAGCGTGCCGAACACCGGGTCGATATCGCGGTAATTCGAGACGTCGTAGCCCATGTCCTTCATAGGAGACGTGCAGACGGGTGACAGCCAGACCGCGTCGACCCCGAGGTCAGCGAGGTAGGGAAGCCTTTGCGTGATACCCGGCAAGTCGCCGATACCGTCGCCGTTCGCGTCCTGGAAAGACCGGGGATACACTTGATAGGTCACCGACCCTCGCCACCAGTCTTCGCTCATCCGGTCGTCCTTTCGTACATTTCGATCATCGTCCATCGTCGCGCGCGAACAGAGCCACCGAGTGTCGCGCCAAGTAGACCTCACCTTCGCAAGCCTGAGGCATTGCATCGGGATCCGCCGTATCAAGCACGCGGAACCACCTGCCCTTGGGCAACCAGACCGAAGTCTCGCCCGCCGCGTTGAAGAAGGCAAAAACATCCGTTTCGTGCTTCGGCAAGGCCTTTTCCGACGACTCGCGGATAATCACCCCAACCGAGTGCCAGTCCGCGTTCTGCCAGTCGTCGTCCGTCGGAGTTGCGCCATCGGCGCGGCGCCATTCCAGGTCGGGCGGGTGATCCTCGCCGCGCCGCTGACCGTGCAGGAACCGCCGCTGAGACAGCACCGGATAGGCGCGCCGCAAGGCGATCAGGCGCCGCACAAACCTCAGGAAACCGTCGTCGGCGCCGCTCCAGTCGATCCAGCCCGTCTCGTTGTCCTGGGCATAAGCGTTGTTGTTGCCGGACTGGCTGTTGCCGACCTCGTCGCCGCCGAGGATCATGGGTGTGCCCTGCGACAGGAAAAGCGTCGCCAGCAAGTTGCGCCGTCTCAGGTCGCGCGCTGCGATCACGTCCGCATCGTCGGTCGGACCTTCGATGCCGAAGTTCTCGGACTGGTTCTCGTTGTGACCGTCGCGGTTGTCCTCGCCGTTGGCCTCGTTGCGCTTGTGGCTGTAGCTGACGACATCGGACAGCGTGAAGCCGTCGTGGCAGGCTATGAAGTTGACTGACGAGACCGCCGCGCGTCCACCGTGGTCGAACAGTTCAGCCGACCCCAGAAGGCGCTTCGCGAGATGGGCCGCGCCGTAAGGATCGCCACGCCAGAAGCGCCGCACCTCGTCGCGAAACTTGTCGTTCCATTCCAGGAAGGGATAGGGGAATCGACCCAGGCGATAGCCGTCCGGCCCTACGTCCCAAGGCTCGGCGATCAGTTTGACCCTCGACAGCACGGGGTCCTGCCTCAGTGCGTCGAGAAAGGCAGACTCCGGCTCGAAGCCCTCCGGTCCTCGAGCAAGCGCACTGGCGAGGTCGAAGCGGAAGCCGTCGACGTGCATGACCTCGACCCAGTAGCGCAGCGAATCCATCACCATCCGAAGAACCATCGGATGGTCGAGGTTCAGCGTATTGCCGGTGCCCGTGAAGTTCTCATAGTCGCGCCCAGAGCCGATCAGCTTGTAGTAACTTCGATTGTCAATGCCACGGAAACTGAGCGTTGGGCCAAGCTGGTCCGCCTCGCCCGAGTGGTTGTAGACCACGTCGAGGATGACCTCGATCCCGGCGGCGTGGAAGCGGCGTACCATCGCCTGGAATTCCCACACGGCCTCGTGGCTCATGTAGCGCGGTTCGGGCGCGAAGAAGCCGATGGTCTGGTAGCCCCAATAGTTCCGCAGGCCTCGCACCTCGAGGAAGCGGTCGTTCAGAAAGGACTGGATCGGAAGCAACTGGACCGCGGTGACGCCGAGGCGGGTGAGGTGATCGATCATCGGCTCGGAGCTCATTCCGAGGAACGTGCCGCGCAATGACGGATCGATGCCGGGGTGCGCCATGGTCAGGCCACGCACGTTCGCCTCATAGATCACCGTGCCGCGAAGGTCGTGGCGAGGCGGGCGGTCGTCGCCCCAGTCGAAGCTTGCGTCGGCCACCACGCACTTCGGCATGGCGAAGGCGCTGTCGCGGGTGTCGAACGACAAATCCCCCGCCGCGCCGCCGACGCGGTAGCCCATCAGGGCATCCGACCACTTCAGCCGCCCGACTATCTGGCGCGCGTAAGGATCGAGCAGGAGCTTGTTCGCGTTGAACCGTTGCCCATTCTCGGGATCGTAGGGGCCGTGGACGCGCAACCCGTAGCGAGTACCCGGCGTCAGCCCCTCGACATGACCGTGCCAGATGTCGCCGTCCCGCTCGGGGAGCGCCAACCGGGCGATCTCGCGCCGGCCGTCATCGGTGAAAAGGCAAACCTCGACGCGCGCGGCATGGGCGGAAAAGACGGCGAAGTTGACGCCTGCGCCGTCGAAGGTCGCCCCCAGAGGCCAGGGTTGCCCGCCCGCGACCGAACGATGCGCCAGTCGTGTCGGCGCCCCTTTCGCACGGGTCGGATTCACGTCGAGAGGCTCCTGTATATCTCGGCGTATTGGCGAGCAGGTCCAACCCAGCTCACGTCGCTTCGCATCGCGCGCCGTATCATGGCGTTCCATGTCTTGCGGTCGGCGTAGAGGCGTAGGAGATGACGCAACGCTCCGGCCAGTCCGGTGGCGTCCACCGGATGGAAGGAAACGCCCGTCGCCGCACCTGCGGCCAGCGTGGCGGGCGTGGCGCCGATCACCGTGTCGTTCAGCCCACCCGTTGCCGCGACGAGGGGGAGCGTTCCGTAGCGCAGTCCGTACATCTGCGTCAGGCCACAGGGCTCGAAGCGCGACGGAACGAGGACCGCGTCGCCGCCAGCGAACATCTGGTGCGACAGGCTTTCATCATAGCCGATCCTGACGCCGACCCGCTCGGGCCGCCGCGCCGCGGCCGAGACGACGGCGGCTTCGAGCGCGGGATCTCCTGAGCCCAGAACGACAAGGCCCCCGCCTGCAGCGGCAAAGGCGTCGATGCCTCCCGCGATCAGGTCGATGCCCTTCTGCTCGGTCAGACGGCTCACCACGATGGCCAGAGGGCCTTCGACCGGGCCAAGTCCGAATTCGGTGAGGAGACGCGATCTGTTCGTCGCCTTGCCCTTCATCGAGCGCTCGGAATACGGCACGATGTCCGGGTCCGTCGCCGGCGACCAGATCGTCTCGTCAACGCCGTTCAGGATACCGTCGAGGTCGCCTGCCCTCGCCTGGAGGACACCCTCGAGACCCATTCCGAACTCTGGCCGCATGAGCTCCTCGGCATAGGTCGGCGACACCGTAGTGATGCGATCCGCCGTGACGAGACCGGCCTTGAGCGTCGAGAGGTTGCCCCAGTATTCCAACCCATCCCGGGTGAATTCGGCTGCCGGCAAGCGCAGGGCGGCCAGCTTTGCAGCGGGCGCAACGCCCTGGAACGCGACGTTGTGGATGGTGATGACTGACCGTGGCCCGGTCGCGCCGCCGTAGCGCAGGTAGGCGGGCGCGAGGCCGGTCTGCCAGTCGTGCGCATGAAGGATGTCCGGGGTCCACCCGTCGGATCCCCCGCCCTTTGCGATCTCGGCCGCAGCCCAGGACAGGGCGGCGAAACGCTCGGGGTTATCGGGATGGTCGCGGCCCTTGTCGGAGTAGATGCCCCCCGACCGGTCGTAGAGGTGCGGCGCCGAAAGGAGCAGAACGGTCAACCCCTCGACGGTTCCCTTCAGGACGCGCGCCGGACCGCCGAACAGATCCCCGGACGTCCAGATGACTTTCCGCCCCTTCAGCTTCGTCTCGACACCGGGATAAGCCGGCACCATGACCCGCATGTCCCAGCCTTCCGCCGCGACGGCCTTGGGCAAGGCGCCGACGACATCGGCAAGACCGCCGGTCTTGACCAGCGGGACGCACTCCGAGGCGACCGACAGAACCTTTCCCAAGCCTCTTCCTTCCGTCTGGCGTCAGCCGAGCTTGGCGGCCCGGCGATCCAGCATGTCCTGCGTGATGAGAACGATCCCCGTGTCCGTGCGCCGGAACCACTTGCCATCTTCCTCGGGGTCTTCGCCCACCACGAGGCCCTCCGGGATGACCACCCCCCTATCGATGACGCAATTCCTCAGCTCTGCCTTTCGATTGACGGTGACGTACGGAAGTACCACCGAGCATTCGATGGACGAGAAGGAATGCGACCGGACGCCGGTGAACAGAAGCGAGTTCTTCACCTCGGAGCCCGACACGATGCAATCGCCCGAGACGAGGGACGACACCGCCATGCCGCGTCGCCCGTCTTCGTCGTGGATGAACTTCGCGGGAGGCACCAGTTCGGCGTAGGTCCAGATCGGCCAGGTGGTGTCGTAGATGTCGAGCTTGGGCACGAAATCGGTGAGGTCGATATTGGCTTGCCAGAAGGCATCGATGGTGCCGACGTCGCGCCAGTAGGGCTCTTTCTCGAGGCCGGAGCGGACGCAGCTTTCCGAGAATCGGTGCGCCATGGCCTTGCCGTTCTTCACGATGCCCGGGATCAGGTCGTTGCCGAAGTCGTGGCTGGAATTGGCGTCCTCGGCATCTTCGAGCAGAAGCTCGCGCAGGAACTTCCAGTCGAAGACGTAGATGCCCATGGAAGCGAGGGCGTGGTCCGGATCTCCGGGGATCGCCGGTGGGTCCGCTGGCTTTTCGAGGAAATCCGTGATCCGCCCCGTCTCGTCAATGTGCATGACGCCGAAGGCGACTGCCTCCATTCTCGGGACGGTGAGACAGCCGATGGTGACGTCCGCGCCGCTGTCGACGTGCTGACGCAGCATGATCTCGTAGTCCATCTTGTAGATGTGGTCGCCCGCCAGAACGATGATGTACTCGACATCGTAGCTGTCCACGATATCGACGTTCTGGGTGACCGCGTCCGCCGTGCCCAGGTACCACTTGCTTTCGTTCACACGCTGCGACGCGGGCAGGATGTCGAGGTATTCGTTCCTTTCCGACCGGAAGAAGCCCCAGCCCCTCTGCATGTGGCGGATCAGCGAATGCGCCTTGTACTGGGTTGCGATCGCCATCTTCCGGATGCCCGAGTTCAGAGCGTTCGACAGAGCGAAGTCGATGATCCGCGTCTTGCCGCCGAAATAGACCGCGGGTTTTGCCCTCCTGTCGGTCAGCTCCTTCAGTCGGCTGCCGCGTCCTCCTGCCAGAACGAAGGCCATCGCCTTGGTCGACAGGCGCTGATTGGGTCTAGGCTGCTGCATTTCTTCCTCCCCTCTTCGGCAGGTCAGGCCTGCCGGAAATTAACGATCCGAGCAATGGCGGAACAACCGGGGGCCACTGAACCTCCCCAAGCCGTTCCGCGCCGTCGGTCGTGACCGATCCACCGTTACCCCGATCGCCACCGCAACTCTCGCGTCCGCGCAAATTCTTGTCCCATGAACAGTAGCTTATTGCCGGGTTGGGTCCACATGAAGCTGCAGTAGGCCCTCAGGTTGCGAAAATTACGCGCCTCGTCGGCCAGAATTTTGGTCCGGTGCCCTGCCCATCTGAGCGAGGATTGGAGCGCCACGTCCCGGATCGCGGCGCAGTTCGGCGGGCTTGGACCGGCTGCTGAGAAGCCAAACGTCGTCGGCCTTCGGAACCAGTGCCAGAGCGTTCCTGTCATGCGAACCGAGGATCGGAAAGGATCGCGGTTGCGTGCCCCGGCCCAAGCGGCCTCGTCCGGCCACATGACCTAGGGCCGCGATGGTCGTGACCATCGTCACCCATCTCCCGACTTTCAGAGCGCGGAAGTGGTTTTCCATATTTCCTTCATGTAGCCCCGAACGGCACGATCCGAGGAGAAGAATCCCATCCGTGCGGTATTCAGGGCCGCCATTCGGGCCCAGCCGTCCGGATCGCGATAGGCGTCGTCGACGCGGCGTTGCGCGTCTCGGTAGGCCGCGAAGTCCGAGGCGACCAGGAAGTAGTCGTGGTGCCAGACCCGGTCGACGATGCCGAGATAGCGGTCGGTCTGGTCCGGGCTGAAGCGCCCCTCGGCCAGAAGCTGCAATACGACCTGAAGCGCCTCACAGGCCTCGATGGCGTGACGCGAATGCTCGGGATCATTGCGCCGCTCGACGGCCTCGTGGGCCGTGAGACCGAAGAGGAAGAAATTCTCGGCGCCCACATGGTCGCGGATCTCGACGTTGGCGCCGTCCAGCGTCCCGATGGTCAGCGCGCCGTTCAGCGCGAGCTTCATGTTGCCGGTGCCCGACGCCTCTTTGCCGGCGGTCGAAATCTGCTCGGACAGGTCCGAAGCCGGGATCAGCCTCTCGGCCATCGAGACGTTGTAGTTCGCCGGGTAGACGACCTTCAGCCGGTCGCCGACCGCGGGATCGTTGTTGATGACCTCTGCCACGTCGTTGATGAGGTGGATGATCTCCTTCGCGACGACATAGCCAGGCGCTGCCTTGCCGCCGAAGATCTTCACCCGGGGCACGAAGTCGGCCTGCGGGTTCTCGCGGATCTCGTGCCATTCCGAGATCGTCTGAAGTATGTTGAGAAGTTGCCGCTTGTACTCGTGCAGTCGCTTGATCTGGACGTCGAAAAGCGCACCGGGGTCGACGCGGACGCCCGTCGTCTCGGCGACCCAGTTCGACGTCGCAGCCTTGTTTGCCCTCTTTGCCGCAGCGAAAGCGTCGCGAAACCCCCGGTCCTCCACATGTGGCTCGAGTTCGCGCAAGCGGTCGAGATGATCTTCCCACCCGCTGCCTATAGTGTTCGTCACCAGCGAGGACAGCGCGGGGTTGGCCATCCGAAGCCATCGGCGAGGCGTCACGCCGTTGGTCTGATTGATGATGCGGTCCGGATGGAGCGCATGAAGCTCGGGGAACAGCCGCTCCTTCACCAGGTCGCTGTGCAGAGCCGAGACGCCATTGACCCGGTGCGACATGATGAAGGCCAGTTCGCCCATCCGCACCTCGTGGTGCTTGACGATGCCGACGTAGTGCTTGCGCTTCGGATGCGACGCCAGGTGATCCTCGTCAATCCTTTCGATGATCTGCATGTGGCGCGGGAGGACATTGCCCATCAGCCACGTCGACCAGCGCTCCAGCGCTTCGGGCAGCAGCGTGTGGTTCGTGTAACCCAGGCAGGACCGTGCGATCTCGATCGCCTCCTCGAACGGCAGCCCGTGCGCGTCGGTCAGAAGCCGGATCAATTCGGGTCCCGCCAGCGCGGGATGCGTGTCGTTCATCTGGATCGCGACCTTCGAGGGAAGCGCGCGCAGATCGGAGTGCGTGTCGAGATACCGCCGCAGGATGTCCTGGATCGCCGCCGAGGTCAGAAAGAACTCTTGCTTCAGCCGAAGCTCCTTGCCCTCGTGCGTGGTGTCCTCGGGATAGAGAACCCGGCTGATCGTCCGCGCCAGCGTCTCGGGTTCGGCGGCAGCGGTATATTCGCCTCGATTGAAGCGCTTGAGGTCGAAGTGCTGCGTCGGTTGCGCCGCCCAGAGCCTCAGCGTGTTCGCCCAGCGTCCGGCCCAGCCGACCACGGGCGTATCGAAGGCCGAGGCCCGGACACTTTCACCTGGATGCCAGACCGACCTGCCGCCCTTCACCTCGACTTGGCCCTTGAAGCCGATGTCATAGGCGCACTCGGGCCGCTCAAACTCCCAGGGATGCTTCTGCGACAGCCAGTCCTCGGCGAATTCTACCTGGTGTCCACCATTGAACTCTTGCCGGAACAGCCCGTGTTCGTAGCGGATACCGTAGCCATAAGCGGGACACCCGAGCGTCGCCATGCTTTCCATGTAGCACGCGGCGAGCCGCCCGAGACCGCCGTTGCCGAGCGCCGCGTCGGGTTCCGTCCCTGCGACCGATGCGAAATCCTGCCCGAGGTCGGCGAGCGCCGCGCCCGCGATCTCGCGCAGACCGACATTGATCGATGCGTCCTCGAGGATGCGCCCGATCAGGAACTCCATCGACAGGTAATAGACCCGCTTCCTGTCCTCGGCCCAGGTGCGCCGCGTGGCGCTGAACCAGGGGGCCACGATGCGGTCCCGCAGCGCATGGGACAGCGCCATGCGCCAGTCATGGACCGACGCGTGCGCGGCATCCTTGCCGACGGTGAAGGTCAGATGACGGAGGATCTCCGAGCGGAAGACGTCCTGGGTGACGGGCTGGGGAGCGAGTGCGTTCATGGAGCGCGACCATAAATTGCTCTTGAGCCGGAAAAAAGAGTTGGCGTGGCTCGATGCACCAACGCCCTATCGACGCGGCGTCCGCTTGGGCTTTCGCGCAACGCTTCGCACAGGATCGAGGCAGGAATCGACGTCAGGCCACCGATCTGCGATGCCAGATCGTCGACAATCAGAACCCTTTCGCAGGTCCGTTCGCGGCTCGACGAAAGGGATGGACGATTTGGTCGGACGGTGTCGGACAACCAGGAACACGTCTCCGCAGGAGAGATGATGCGGACCGTGCTGTCGCGCAGAGCTGACGCTATTCGGCACGAGCGGCTAGCGATCTTGGAGTTCGCTTTCGAAGGCTTAATTTCAGATCGCCGCCGCCTGGTCCTGCGCAAGCCCGTCCGTTCCGAAGAGGCGCGCGCCCTCGACGTCGAAGGTCAGCCCGACGACCTCGCCTGCGCGCACCTGGGAGTGGCCGCCGGTCTGAGCCGTGACGGGGGTTCCGTCGCCGAGGACGACATAGACGATGGTCCGGTCGCCCAAGTGCTCGACCACCTTCACCTTGCCCGTCGTCATTCCGCCCTCGCCCACGATGCCCACGTTCTCGGGGCGGACTCCGAGGTCGAGGCGGCCGCGTCCGGCGATGTCCGGCGGCAGCCCGATCGTCGATCCGTCGTCGAGCGTCGCGAGTGCCTGTCCGTCTGAATTGATCACCTCCACCGGCAGGAAGTTCATGGCGGGCGAGCCGATGAACCCCGCGACGAACCGCGAGGCGGGGGCGGTGTAGACCTCCATCGGCGTTCCCACCTGTTCGATCCGGCAGTCGTTTAGCACGACGATGCGGTCGGCCATGGTCATCGCTTCGGTCTGGTCGTGGGTGACGTAAATCATCGTCGTGCCGATGCGGTGGTGGAGTTCGGCGAGTTCCACGCGGGTGCGGACTCGGAGAGCCGCGTCGAGGTTCGAAAGAGGTTCGTCGAAGAGGAAGGCCGCCGGCTCCTTCACGATGGCGCGGCCGATGGCGACGCGCTGGCGCTGGCCACCCGAAAGCTGCGAGGGGCGGCGATCGAGAAGCTGATCCATTTCGAGGATGCGCGCGGCCTCCTCGACGCGTCGCCTGATCTCGTCGGACGCCATACCGATGTTCCTAAGTCCGAAGACCATGTTCTCGCGCACCGTCATGTGCGGGTAGAGCGCGTAGTTCTGGAACACCATCGCCACGTTGCGCTGGCCCGGCGCGACTGTCTGGCACTCGCGCCCTCCGATCAGAAGCCGCCCGCGGTCGATGGTCTCGAGACCCGCGATCATCCGCAGAAGCGTCGACTTGCCCGAACCGGAGGGGCCGAGGAAGACGATGAATTCGCCAGACTGCACCGTGAGGGACAGGTCGTCGATCACCCTCACCTTGCCGAAGCTCTTCGAGACGTGGTCGAGAACGATGTCAGCCATGAGTCACCCCTTGATCCCGGCGGAGAGCGTGATCGCCCGCGTCACCTGGCGCTGGAACAGCAGGTAGGCCAGCGCCACCGGCAGGCCGGCGAGTACGGCGAGCGACAGTTCGCGCGCATAGTAGATGCCGAAGGCGTCGTTCACCTGCGTGATGCCGACCGTGATCGTCATCCACTCGGTCTTGGTGGCGGCGAGGAAGGGCCAGAGAAAAGCGTTCCAGGACCAGATGAAGACCACGATGGAAAGCGCGGTGGTCACGCCCCAGTTCATCGGCACGAACACCTTGAACAGGATGCGCCACTCAGAGGCGTTGTCCATCACCGCCGCCTCGCGAAACTCCTTCGGCACCTGGTCGAAGAACTGCTTGTAGATGATGATGATGACCGGGTGGATGAGCTGCGGCAGGATGATCCCGGCCCAGGTGTTGAGCAGCCCCATGTTCGCGACCAGCACGAAGTGGTTGATGATGAGCACCTGCGTGGGGACCATGAAGCTCGCGAGGATCAGCCAGTAGAGCGGGCGGCGCAGCGGAAACCGCAGTTGGCTGAGGGCATAGCCGCAGAAGATCGACGTCAAGATGGTGAGGACCGTGGTGCCGACAGCGGTCACGATTGAATTCAGATACCAGCGTCCGATCTGCGTCGCGGTCAGCGCGTGGACGTAGTGCTCGAACGTTAGCGTGTCCGGCCAGAGCTCGATGTAGGGCCGAACCACCTCGTCCTCGGGCTTGAGCGACGACACGATGCCCCAATAGAGCGGAAAGGCCCAGATCACCGCGCAGACGACGGTGAGGATCGTGATGGCGCCGCCCGCGAGGTTGGCACGTCTTGCGGTCTGCGGGGTCATTGCTTGCGCTCCGCGAAGCGCATGAGCTGGAAGTTCAGCACGGACACGACGATCACGATGAAGAACAGCACGACCGCGACAGCGGCGGCGCGACCGCCGTGGTTGTTCTGAAACGCGCGCTGGAAGATGTAGTAGACCATCACAAGGTTGTCGTTCGGTCGCCCGCCCTGGCTGAACAGGTAGACCTGGTCGAAGATTTTCATCTGAAGGATGAGCTGGATGGTGAAATTCAGCGCGGTGATCGGCCAGAGAAGCGGCCAGGTCACGCGGCTGAAGGTTTTCCACCGCCCAGCGTTGTCGAGCGCCGCGGCTTCGTAGATCTCCTGCGGGATGGCGCGGAGCCCGGCGAGGAACAACAGGACGTTGAAGCCGCAGGTCCACCAGACCGTGATGAGTGCCACGGCGGGGATGAACCAGGTGGCCGACTTGAAGACCGGGATGCGATCGATGCCAAGGGCGTCGAAGATGTGCATGGCTATCCCGAACTGGAAGTTCAGCGTCCAGTCCCAGATCAGGTAGATGACCGAGACCGGCAGGATGTAGGGCAGGAAGAACAGCGCCAGAACGGCCGTCTGGAGCCGCCCCGACAGGCGGCTGACGGCAAGCGCGATGCCTAGTGCCACGAAGGTTCCGGGGATGACCGAAAGGACGACGAACCAGGCGGTGTTCCAGACCGCGGTGTCGAAGCGGCGGTCGCTGGTGAGTCGGGTGTAATTCTCGAGCCCGACGTAGTCTCCTGCACCGATCAGCGGTGCGTCCGTGAAGGACAGCAGGAACATGTCGATAGTGGGATAGACGAAGACCAACCCGTAGATCGCCGCGAACGGGGCGATGAGCGTGAGGGCGATCAGCCACTCCTTCTTCGCATCGCGGATCATGGGACTGCCTCCGGTCAGGTCTGTCGGGGCGCCCGGGCGGGCGCCCCCTCTTCGCTTATCAGAGGTCGTTCAGCTCGGCCTTGATTTCCTCGACCGCCTCGGCCGGGTCCATCTCGCCGTTCAGCGTCGGCACGAAGTAGGTGGACATGACGTCGTAGATGGGGCCGGCGACTCCAGCAAGCGGCGTCTTCGGATCGAAGATCATGTTCGAGGTCAGGCTCGAGTAGGTCGCGTTCGGCTCCATCTTCGCGTACTCGTCAGACTGCGTGACCGGGCCGTAGGCCGGGATGTGGCCCGCCGTCGCCCAGAACAGCGAGTTCTGCGAGATCCAGCCCATGACCTCGAGCACCGCGGCGCGCTTCTCGGGGCTCATGTCGTTGCCATTCGGGATCGCGAAGGCGTGGCTGTCGGCGTAGGTCGAGGCGTGGTCGAAGATCACCGGAAGCTCGACGGCGCCCCATGAAAAGAGCTTGCCGTCCTTCTCGAGGTCGACCATCGTCGGCACCTCCCAGACGCCGTTGATCATCATGGCCGCCTCGCCCGAGGTGAAGAGCGCGACCGTCGCCGGATAGTCCGTATAGGTCGATTGCAGCCCAGCCTCGGTCCATTCCGCCAGCACGCCAAGCGCGTTCGTCAGCTTCTCGGCATTGTCGCCGGCCAGGAACTCGCCATCGGTCATCAGCTCGCCGTCCTGCTGGCCCACGAGCGAGTAGATCGTTCGGAACATGAAGGTGCCGTCCGCCGTCACCGAGCCGAGCGGGAAGGTGACACCACTGTCCTTGAGCGCCTGCAGCGTCTGGGTGAAACCCTCGCGGCTGTCCATGCCCATGGGCGTGCCGTCGTCGTTCAACCGCCCGGCCGCCGCCAGAAGATCCTTGTTGTAGTAAAGCACGATGGGGTGCGTATCGAGCGGCACGGCGTACTGCTTGCCGTCGACGCTGACCGCGTCCCAGGTCGCTTCGGCATAGTCGCCCTGGCCTAGGCCCATCGTCGCCCAGTCTTCGGGCGTGATCTCGCTCAGAAGGTTCTGGTCCACCGCCAGCGGGATGCGGCTGGCATGGTAGGTCATGATGTCGGGCGCCTCGCCCACGGCGACGGAGGTCTGCACCTTGGTGTAGAAGGGCACGCCCCATTCGAGCGTGGTCGCGTCGACGGCGATCTCGCTTTGGTGCGCGGCATTGAAGTCCTCGATGAGCTGCTTCATCCGCACGCCGTCGCCCCCGCCGAGGAAGTCCCACCAGACGACGGTTTCCTGCGCCGAAAGGCTGGTTGCCGCGAGACCTGCGATGGCTGCGGCGCCAAGTGTCGTTCTCAGTAAGTCGGTCATGTCGTTCCTCCCTGAAATCCGGTTTCTCTCCGGGTAAGACGGCTCGGCCTATAGCTGGACGCGGACCATCGAATAGCTGTACGGCGGCAGGCTTAGCGTCAGCTCGTCGCCGTCGATCTTCGCTCCCTCGCCCTTGCGCGGGGCGACGTTGTCGGGATTGTCCCTCGTGTTCCTGGCTTCCAGATCGTCGTGCTGGATCAAGGTGTGCGCCACGGATTTCGGCGTGCCGAAGCGTTCCAGCGCAAGGCTGACCTCGATCGGCTCTCCTCCGCTGCGGTTGACCGCGAAGAAGGTGACTGTGCCCGCGTCGGCGTCGTGGACGCCCGCGATGTCGAGCCAGCTCACCCCCGCCGCGATATCTGCGTCATAAGTGGGCGACCTGACGTCGAGGCGTAGCGCCGTGCCGCGGCCGTTGAGCGAGGCGAGCTGGAACGGGTGATAGATCGTCTGCCGCCAGGACGCCCCGCCCGGTTCGGTCATGATCGGGGCGATCACGTTCACGAGCTGCGCGATGCAGGCGATGCGGACCCGATCCGAGCGTCGGATGAAGGTATTCAGAATGCAGCCGACCTGGAGAACGTCCTCGAAGTTGTAGATGTCCTCGAGAAGGACAGGCGCATGCGGCCAGTCCCATTCGGCCATGCGCTTCGCGTCCGACTTGCGCTCGTGGTACCAGACGTTCCACTCGTCGAAGCTGATCTTCACGTCCCGCTTCGAGCGCTTCTTGGCCTTCACGTAGTCGATGATGCCCGAGACCGTGCCGATGTAGCGGTCCAGCTTGTGCGACAACGCGAGGTATTCGCGCGGGTTTTTCTGGTAGTTCTCGAAGTACATGTGGAGCGAGATGTAATCGACCTCGTCATAGGTCTCGTTCAGGACCGTCGACTCCCACTGGGGATAGGTCGGCATGTCGGAGTGCGACGACCCGCAGACCACCAGTTCCAGCGACTTGTCGAAGCCGCGGATCGCCTTCCCGGTCTCGTTGGCGAGCCGTCCGTACTCGGTCGCCGTCTTGTGACCGACCTGCCAGGGGCCGTCCATCTCGTTGCCGAGGCACCAGAGCCGGCAGTTCCACGGCTCGGCCTGGCCGTTCTTTTGGCGTAGGTCCGACCAGTAGGTCCCGCCGGGGTGGTTGACATATTCGACGAAGGCGCGCGCCTCGTCGAGCCCGCGAGAGCCGAGGTTAATGGCGAGCATCATCTCGGTGTTCGCCTTCTTCGCCCAGTCCGCGAACTCGTGGATGCCGACCTGGTTCGATTCCGAGGTGCGCCAGGCGAGATCGAGCCGCGTCGGCCGGTCCTCCTTCGGACCGATGCCGTCTTCCCAGTTGTAGGCCGACACGAAGTTGCCGCCCGGGTAGCGGCAGATCGGTGTGTCGAGGGCGCGGACGAGGTCGATCACGTCCTTCCGCATCCCCGCTTCGTCGGCCTCGGGATGGTCCGGTTCGTAGATGCCGGTGTAGACGGCGCGGCCGAGGTGCTCGAGAAATGACCCGTAGAGCCTGGGGTCGATCTCGGAAACGGCGTAATGCGCGTGGGCCGTTACCCTCGCTTCCATGCGGTCCTCCCTTTATATCCATTTTCCCGGTTCATACCGATGTTTCGGATATGCTCGCGCGATTGGAGGATTCGGTCAAGGACGCCCGTCAGATGATCCGCAGAATGATGTCCTGATCGTAGTTGCCGAAGCCGCGCCCGAAGATGTTGATGCCGCCGGGATGGTTCGCATCCTCTCGCACGCCGATCCTGACGCGGATCGAATGGTGCTCTTCAAGTGCCAGATCTCCGAGCCTCACGTTCGAGACTTTCACGCCGTCGACGTAGCTGCCGTCACCGTGGACGCGCCAGGTCTTGAGCATGCCGTACTGTGAGCCCGCGAGCTTCCACCATGGCGGGGTGAAGACGCCCCGCTTGTCGCCGAAGTCGCCCGGAGACGTCCATGTCGCCACATCGACGTCGTTGATCTCGAGAGAGATATCGGACGGCCAGTCGGCGCTCGTCCCCGGCACCTCGGAACTGAGCTCCATCGAGACCTCAATGGCCGAGACGTCCGTGTTTCTCAGGCGTGCGTTGTTCGGGAACTGGTACTCGACATAGCCCCGGCTGAACCACAAAAGGCCCGCCTTCATCCGGTCCGGGTCGGCAAAGGTGTTCGGCACGTCAAGAAGACCAATGATCCCCTCGGTCGAACACAGACCGCAGGGCGCCGACACCGTCCACCGCGTGTAGAGTCCGATCGGCATCGCGACGACGATCTCGTTCTCGCGCGTCTCCTGGCGCAGCTTACCGAGCGAGATCAGCACCTCGCTGCACGTGGCGGTGCAGATCTTCTGGCTGCCCTTGCGCGCCTTCTCGGTCACGGTCGACAGGAGACCTGCCGCCTCGAGCATCTGGACGCTCGACGAGATCGTGGACTGCGGCTGCTTCAGCGCCTCGGCCAGCTGGTTGATGTTCTTCGGACCCTCGAAGTCGAGCAGCCGCAGAATGGCGATGCGGACCGGACTAGCGAGCGCCCTGATGACCTCGAACTGGGTTTCCGGATCAACAAGCAGAGAGGCTTCGGATTTCATCACCTTCCACCCGTTCAATCGTGCGGTAGGCGGTTCGTACCCGATTTCCCGGTTCGGTTCCAGTCGAACGGTCAGGGCACGCCAGATCAGAGCTGAACGTCGATCTTCAAGAGTCGAACGTGCATCGCGACGGGGAGGTCTGGGCACCGGAGCTCAGGGCGCGCGAAGGAACCAGCCTCTCCTCGCCGACCCCTTCGAGTCCACGACGACCCACTTGATTCTGTAGCGACTGAAATTGAACGACCAAGATGCACCGCCGCCGATCCGGCGGCGGTGCCATTGCGATTACTTCTTGCCGGAACCCTTTTTGCCGGAGCCCGACTTCTTGTCGTCTTTGTCGTCCTTGCTGTTGGCCATCGTCTGTCTCCTACACCGCGCTGTTGCGGCTGATATTAAACCGATTGCCTGGGCGGCCGGTTCCCGTCGTCCAGCGGGACCGTCAGATCTGCCCAATGCCGTCGGCGGAACGATACGACGAAGCGACGCGTTCGCTGATCATCTGCTCGCGGTCGAAAAAGGAAACTCTCTGATGTGCCAATGCCGGATGACTCGTCGCGCGCTGCTTGGCCTTTCCGGGGCAGCGGCACTGCCGATGCTGGCCGGGTGCGATGACGTCAACCTGGTGTCCGACGAGACGGTCGAGACGATGGGACTCGAGGCCTGGGCGGACATCCGGCAATCGTCGCCCGTCGCCGCAGACTCTGAGATGCAGGCAGCGCTCAGCCAGGTGTCGACGCGACTTCTTCGGGCCGCGAACGAAGTGCCGGACGCGTGGGAGGTCCTGGTCTTCCGCGGACCCGAGATCAACGCCTTCGCGCTCCCGGGACGCAAGATCGGCGTCTACGAAGGCATGTTCGACGTGGTGGCGAATGAGGATCAGCTTGCCGCCATCGTCGGACACGAGATTGGACACCTTCAGGCGGAGCACAGCCAGGAACGCATGAATGCACAGGTCGCCAAGGGCTGGGGAATGCGAGCGCTGTCACTTGTCCTGCAGCTGGGCGAAGTTGAGTACGCTGCCGAAATTGCCGCCGCGCTCGGGATCGGGGTGGAATATGGACTTGTCCTGCCGTACTCGCGGCGGCAAGAGCTCGAGGCCGATCGACTGGGCCTGCTCACGATGGCCGACGCGGGATTCCGCCCTGAGCAGGCCGTAACGCTCTGGCAGCGGATGGACGCAGCAATTTCCGAGCGTGCGCCAGAATTTCTTGCGACGCATCCAGCGCCGCAGTCGCGGATCGCCGAGATCAAGGCGATGCTCGCGGAACTGCAATGAGTCGGAGGACCAGATCCCTGCTGCCAGCGCGTCGTTCGCCGCCGAGCGGACTTGGACAGCGGCGGACGTTTGCTGGCCCGCTTGAATGCGGAATGCAGATGCCCATCTTCCTTTGAGGCTGCGGGTCGACTCGCAATGCGGCATCACGCAGAGGATTTCGCGACATGAGCTTGTTCCCTACCGGCTTGCCCCGACTATTCACCGGCACGTCCGTCGCGGCTTTTTCTGCGGCGAGCAGCATGCCAGGCCAATCGCGGCTTGGCATCTGGCTTGTCCAAGTTGACCCGAGGTGACCAATACGACCGAGGCATTGGCCAGGCCGTTGCAGGCTGCGCCGCGTCGGCTGTCGACCGTCCTGCTCGCTCTCGACGAGCAATCGAGCGATGCAATCTCGTTGGGGGAGCTTGTGAGCGCGCTGCACGATCGCAGTTTCGCGCCACTGATGGTGATCTTCGCCGCACCGAACGTCCTGCTGTTCATCCCCGGATCGTCTTTCATCACGGGGCTTCCGCTGATCGTGATAGCCTGGCAGCTCGTCTGTGGACGGCCATCCGTCTGGCTGCCCGGTTTCCTGTCGGCGCGCAGCATAGATCATGCGAGGTTCTCGCGGATCGTCAGCGCGGTCCATCCTTGGGTCCTGCGCGTCGAGCGGCTGGCTCGTCCGCGCTATTGGCCCGCCTCATACCTGGTGGCGGAGGGTGCAGCGGGCTGCGCTGCTTTGGTCATGGCGACCTTCATGTTTCTGCCGATCCCTTTCGCCAACACCCTGCCCGCCATTTCGGTCATCATGCTGGCGATGGGTCTGGGCGAACGCGACGGGCTTTGGCTAACAGGCGGCCTGTTGCTCGCGCTGATCTCCACCGTCCTGGTGATCGCGCTTCTCGGCGCCGGGGCGGCTGGCGTACTGACACTCGTTACCTGAACCCGACAGTTGCCTCAGGGGGCAGAAAACCTGCGGATCGCTCTCACGACGTTGAACATAGCTAGGGAAAGCCTTTTTAAGACGTGGCTTAGCTGCCCCTAGGTTTTTTCGAGACGAGGTGTTTTCCTATCTGGACGAGATCATCAACCACATCCCGGCGGGAGCGGGACGCATGACAAGCGCCCATTCGCCTCGCATACTTCCGGGATGCCATCGACGCAGAAGTCGGGTGGGTCTTCGCCCTTTCATGCCGCTGTTCTGGCTCGAGATCTGATCACCTCACAGCTTTTCGCATCAGCTGTCCCCAGCCGGAGCCGCGATCCTGGCAAACCGTTGACGGTATCGTGCCGGTGTGACGCCGACCATCCGCTTGAAGAGACGCCGGAACGAATTCGGATCCTCGTAGCCGACGTCAAATGCGATGGCATCTACCGCCGACTTCTCCGTTTCCAGGAGCTGCTTGGCCTCTTCGATCCGGAGCGTCTGCACGTAGTCGATCGGAGCGTATCCGGTCGCCGCACGGAAGCGGCGCGCGAACGTTCGGGGTGACAGCCCGGAACGGCGCGCCATGACTGCTACAGGATTTTCCGTGCGGTAGTTGTCGGCGATCCAGCTCTGAACCTCTGCGACCACCGCATCGTCGTGGCGCTGCGGCCTCCGCGCCCCGGCGAACGGGAGCTGTCCCTCGCTGTGGTCGCCGAGGAGAAAGATCTTGGCCGCACGAACCGCCTCGGTTCCGCTGGAAAAGCGGGCGACGAGGTGAAGGGCCAGGTCGGCCCAGGCCGAGGCACCTCCGCTTGTCACGATCCGCCCGCCCTCGCCCGAAGGCGTCAGGATGCGCTGGGGCGCCAGCTCCACCGAGGGATAGTAGCGCTTCATCAACTCCACGATTGCCCAGTGCGTGGTCACGGTATGGCCGTCGAGCAGACCGGCCTCGGCGAGCATCACCGTCCCGGTGCAGACCGAGCAGATCATCGCGCCAGCGGCATAGCGCTCCCGCAGCCAAGCCGCCTCGGCCGGCCATTGCCCGCGAGGATCCCAGTCCGGCGGGAAGGCGAGATCGGAGACAATCACCACATCGGGGTTGCCAAGACCTTCATGCGGCGTGATCGACACGCCGAACCGGCTTGGCGGTGGCGTGCCATCCTTAGCGACGATGCGCGCGCGGATACGACCGCCGGTCGGCTTCTCGCCAGTCAGGATCTCCCAGTCCCGTCCAACCGACTGGAACACCTCGTAGAGCCCGTAGATCGAGGCGGGCGTGCTCTCGGGCAACACCAGCAAGGCGAAGTTGGGTTCATGACTTTCTTCGGTCGGCGCCGACATATGGCCAATTTGACCCGCTTTGGACCGGAATGCCCGTTAATAGCACGAAGACTTCGACCTATTCCAGCGCATCGACACACCAGTTGGAGTAAGAAATGACACAGCATATTGATGCGGCAGCATTCGACACCGGCAAGGCAGATGCGTTCCTGGATCGGGTGGCCGGCCTTGTCAACGACGGCGCCATTGCCGTCATGGTCGGTCTCGGGCATCGCACCGGTCTCTTCGATACGTTGGCCGGGATGCCGCTGGCGACCAGCACCGAACTCGCCGAAGAGGCCGCGCTTGCCGAACGCTACGTGCGCGAGTGGCTGGCGGTCATGGTTACCGCCCGGATCGTCGCTTTTGACCCGACGCGCGGCACCTACAGCCTGCCGGCGGAGCATGCTGCGAGCCTCACCCGCGGTGCGTCGCTCGGCAACCTGGCGGTCTACGCACAACACGTGGGCCTGCTCGGCCAAGTCCAGGAGCGTCTCCTCACGTGTTTCGAGACCGGCGAGGGCATGAGCTATGACGACTATCCATGTTTCCATCACCTTATGGCCGAAGACAGTGCGATGACCGTCACAGCGGGGCTGTTCGATCATATCCTGCCGCTGGTCCCGGGCATCGACCTCCGGCTCGAAGGCGGTATCGACGTGCTGGATGCGGGCTGCGGCCAAGGCCACGCCCTGATCGCGCTGGCTGCCCGCTATCCGCGAAGCCGGTTCGTCGGATATGATCTTAGCGGCGAAGCAATCAGTCACGCGGCGGAAGTCGCGCGGCGCGCCGGGCTGGAGAACCTGACCTTCGAAACCCGTGACCTGACGGGTTACGACGAGCGGGAGCGGTTCGATTTCATCGCCTCGTTCGACGCGGTCCATGACCAGAAGGACCCAGCGGGTCTGATCAGGGGCCTCAAGGGAGCGCTGAAGCCTGGCGGCGTTTACCTGATGCAGGACATCGGGGGGTCGGCGCGGCTCGAGAACAATCTCGACTTCCCCATGGCGTCGTTCCTCTACGCGATCTCCTGCGCGCATTGCACGCCGGTGTCACTCGGACAAGGCGGCGAAGGACTTGGTACGATGTGGGGCTGGGAGACGGCGGAAAGGATGCTTCGCGACGCCGGCTTCACCGATGTCAGCCGGCGCGTCTTGCCCCACGACCCGATGAATGTGTGGTTCGTCGCCTCCGAGTGACGGTCTTTCGCCACCTCTGCGGCGCGCCCAGCATCAAATTCCGAAGGCTCCCCCAAAAGACTCTCAACAAGGACGGCTCCGTCCGTCCTGCATGATCAAAGGAAAACACCGATGAAACGCTCGACTATCACTGCAACGTCCGCCGCTCTCGCCGGCTGTCTCACCTTCGCGGCTGTAGCCGCGAGAGCCGAACAGACCGCACTTGTTCTCTTCGAGACGAAGGGCGCACAGGCACTCCGGCAGGAGGGCATGGCCTTCCTTGAGATCGACCCCGAGGCGCCGGATTACGGCAAGATCCTCGCAAGGATCGATCTCCCCCCCGACATGATCGGGCACCACATCTTCTACAATCCCGCGCGAGATCGCGCGTACGTCACATCCCTCGGGCGCTCCGAACTTTGGGTCTTCGACGTCAGCGAGTTCCCGTACCGGCCGAACGTGGTGCCCGTCCCCGACTGCGTCGTCGGCGAAGACGTCACCTTTTCCGAAGCTCTGGATCGCTGGTATCTCAGTTGCATGGGCAGCTCTGTCGTCATCGTCGGCGACGCCCTGACCGACGAACCTCTGCGCACGATCACGCTCCCCCAACCCTGGCCGCATGGCATCACGGTTCACGACGGGATCGACCGCATTCTACTGACCAGCACGTCGAACCCGGCTGACTTTTCGCAGGCAGGGGAGACAATCACCGTTCTTCGCGCCAGTACCGAAGAGGTGCTTTCGACACACAAGGTGTCGGACAAGCCGTCGCCTTCAGGCGCGGAACCCGTCGAAATCTTCTTCGTTCCGGGCGTCGAGCCGCCGCTCGCCTATATAACCAACGTGACCGAGGGGACGCTCTGGACGGCCGAGTGGCAACCCGAGGCCGACGAGTTCGCGTTCCGCCAGGCGTTTGACTTCAGTTCGCTGGAGCAGGGCATGCCCCTCGAGGTCTACTTCGACGCGGCAGGTGACCGTGCCTACATCACCACGGCGCTCCCGGGGCATCTCGACGCATTCGACATCACCGATCCACAGTCGCCCCAGCATCTTTGGGCAGCCGAGGCTTCGCCGGGGGCGCACCACCTTGTGTTCTCGCCCGACGAACGCCGCGCCTATGTCCAGAATGGCCTCGCCAATATCGACGGCGTCAACGATGGCTCGATCTCCGTCATCGATCTGGAGACCGGGGGGAAAATTGACAGCATCGACACATTCAAGGATGCAGGTTTCACGATGAACATGATCGCATTGACGCCCGAGGCGCAGGACAACCACACGCATTGAGCCGACTTGGGAATGCGGTTCCTGACGTCCCGTCGCGAAGGTCAGGCCCATGCTGAATGCTGGCTGAGACTTGTCAGACATGTAGACGCAACGAACTCCAGTCTCTGACGGCCCGGTCCGAAAGGATCGGGCCGTCCTATGTCTCAGCGTGGGAACACCGATCTGACGCACCCGGGCAAGCGTGCTTCGTTGCAATCAAAGTCTGTCTTGCCCACAGTGCCTCCTTCCTTCGGTTCGCACGATCCGCCCGGCTGTACTCCTGCCGCCTACGAGAGCCACTTCAATTCACTGGGTGAGCGGATCGTCTGACGGGTCGATGTACCCGATATCGAACGGACCCGGACCGTGAATCTGCACGACAGTCTCGGAAGCAGTCCAGGCGAAGTGAGGGTGTCCCGCGGGCATCTCGATGAACCCGCCGGCAAGCAACGCGACAGATGCGCCACGGTCCAGCTTCTCCCCGTGGCCGACGTTGAACTCGCCCGAGATCACCGTGATGAGCTCGTCGCCACTGTGGGTGTGGGCTGGCACCTCGTAACCCCGAGGCAGTTTCAAGCGCAGGACGAACGGACCCTCTGCTGAGGGATTGCCGGACAGAACGGCAATCTGCGCCCCCTCCGGAAGAACGGGCGGCGCAGGAGCCCATGTCATTGTGTCGGGCAGTGCGGGGGCCGGTGGTTCGTGTGCCTGCGCCAAACTGGTGGACGTGAAGGCAAGGACGGCGAGCGCCGTGACGAGAGTAAGTCTTTGCATGATGGTTTTCCTAATGCATGAGGATCGGAAGTCGATCCCATCGCTCCCAAACACCATGAGCCCCGCTGCCCTCCAGTTCAGCGGTTGAATCGAGTGGATCTTCCGGTCGGCTGCATGCTCCAACATCGGCTTGGCGCAAGCCGACACTTTCATCACGGTCCGCAAGTCAAGCAACTGAAGTGCAATCGGATTCAACAGGGCGCCACGAGTTCATCGAGTGTATCGCCGTTGCTCTACAGGTTGCTCTACACCCTGAAAGGAGCCCTGGCAGGACCGAACCGATACAATAGGAGAACCACGGTCGATCAGCGCGAATCCCCCCGAGATTCCTGTCGCATTTTCAGCTCCCTTGTTCCACGACCTCAGGAAGATCCTTCGCATATGTCGATGTCACCTCTGGTGCACGAGCAGCGGTCGTCCGCTCTGATACTTCCGCTGAACTTGAGAGATTTATCGATCCAGCCGATCCGCGTTGCAGAGCGACGCACAGACAAGTGCCCGCATTGCAACGAGGATGACCCCTATGCCGGAGACTGGAATACTTACCCTTTCGAGGGCCGTCTCTGACCCGGAGAACTCCTTCCGCCGCAACCACAACGTCGCCCCGGCAATGCCTGCTCGACGGGCCGGCTGACTGCGCTCGGAGGTGTTCTCATGGCCAGGTTTTACCGCCCAGGCGTTGGTTTCAGCCCGCCCGAAATTCCACCTGCGCTTCGGGTGCAGGTGCTGCGGGCGACGGTCGAGGGCCGCCTGCTGATTGCCGCGGCTTCGCCAGTGGCCGTGCTTGGCCTTCTCAACATGGCGCTAGGCCTGACAGACATGGTCATGGTGGGGCGCTTCGACCCGCAGGGCCTCGCCGCGATCTTGGCGGTGGGAGATCTGCAGTCGATCGTCTTCAACTTCAGCGCGGGATTTGCCGGTCTGGTCGCGCCACATGTCGCCGCCGCTATCGGTGCTCGCGTCGCCTGGCAGGTCTGCACCATCGTGCAGCGGGTGGCCGTTCTTGTCGCAACGCTGGCTCTCCTTTGCGTCGCCCTGATCTGGAACTCGGCAGCAATCCTCGAGGCTGCGGGCGTCCACTTCGACCAACCGCAAGTCACCCGCGACTATGCCAGGTACATGGCGGGGGCCTACGCCTTCATGGTGCTCTTCGCCTTCGGTCGCCACGCGCTCACTGCGCTGGGCCGGTCACGTTTTGCGATCTGTGTGATCTTGCTTGCCCTGCCGCTGAACGCGACCGCGAACCAGGTCTTCATGGAAGGTGCATTCGGTTGGCCGGGGCTAGGCGCCGCCGGCGCAGGCCTCGCCTCGTTTGTCGTCGCTGCCGGAATGGGCGGATCGGTTATGGTCTATCTGTTCATGTCTCCGTCCTTCGGCCGTTATCGTACACCCGTAATGCCTCCGATCTTCGTCTTGCCCGAAATCCTCACGCTTCTCAGGCCTGCGCTTCTCATGGGGCTGGCAGCAGTCGCCGAAACCGGTCCTTTCCTTTGCGCCACGCTCTTGATCGGCGCCGTCGCGGCAGAGGATCTGATGGCCCACGGGCTCGCCTTCAGGGCGATGGCCGTCTGCTACCTGCTGCTTGCGGGTCTCGGTCAGGCGGTCACGTTGCGCATTGCATATCTTCGCGGTCGCTCAACGTCCCGACGAGAAGCGCATGCACTTTCTACTGCGAGACTCTTCGGTGCTGCACTCATGGCGGGGATACTCGTGCTGTTCTGCCTGAACCCAGAGATCGTCGCGTGGGCGGCAGCACGGAGTATCGGTAGCACCGACCCAAAGCTCATCGCCGATACGTCAGCGCTGCTGCCGCTGACTGGGTTCGCACTCACGGCGGCCGTTCCCGCTCACCTCGGTTGCGCTGTGCTGCGCGCGCGCGGCGAGGCGCTCAGCGCGCTCGTGGCTTTCGCCGTCGGTCATAGCTGCGTTGGCCTGGTGGCGATGGCTGCCTTCGGAGCAGCGGGCTTCGGCGCTGACGGAATCTGGAGTGGTCTCTTCCTCGGAGTTGGGTCCGGGTCGGCCGTTGCAATCTTGCGTCTGCAGTACGAGCGCTCCGTTTCCATTGGCCTTGCCACGGTGTAGGCCGCACTATCCAATCGTAGGGAGAGTCTGCAGATGCCCGCCAGAGAGACCATTGGATACGGACAGTTTTGCCCGATCGCCATGGCGTCTGAATTGTTGTGTCGCCGCTGGACCACCTTGATTCTTCGCGAAATGCTCTGCGGCAGCACCCAGTTCAACGACTTGCGTCGCGGCTTGCCGCGGATGTCGCCCGCACTGTTGTCGATGCGTCTTCGCGAGCTTGCCGAGGCCGGGCTGATCGAAAGACGCGGGCGCAAGGGAGCGACCTCCTACCACCTGACCCCAGCGGGCGAAGCTCTGAGGCCGGTGATCGTGGGCATGGGCGAATGGGCGCATCGCTGGATCGAAAGCTCTGCCTCGCTCGCCAACCTGGACCCATCGCTCCTGATGTGGGACATCCGCCGCAACCTGCAGCCCGAGCCCATGCCGGTCAGACGAGCGGTCGTCCAATTCCTTTACAAGAACCTGCCGGCCGGAAAAGACAAGTGGTGGCTGATCGTGGACGAGGGCAACGTCGACCTCTGCTACTCCGACCCGGGTTTCGACGTTGATCTTTACGTCGCCACCGATTTGCGGACGATGACCGCCATCTGGATGGGTTTCGCCGCGATCAAGGCGGAAGTAGAGGCCAGGCGAGTTTTTCTTGAAGGCGATGAACGTCTCGCCGCGACGGTCAGCAAGTGGCTCGGATACAGCCCGTTCGCCGTCAAAACAGCGAGTTAAGCCTGTTGGCCTTTCCTGCTCTCTCAAGTGGAGATAGACTACGTGATCTCTGAACGGGTCGAGCAAGCACGTCGACCGTTATCGGCTATGTGGAGCCATTCAGCGAGCGAGCAAGCTAAACCGTCCCTGTTTGGTGCCCACATACTGCACTAGGCCTTCTCGGGCTGATTGCAGGGACCGCGTCCGGATCTCGAAGACTCCGCTCAAGCCCTCGTATTTGCCTGAGCCACCCAACCACCTGCCAGTGCCGACATGTTGGGCGTCCAGCGGCTGCTCGTCGAACACGGCACTTTCGTAAATCTGGTCGCCATCGGCGTCGGTGTAAGTGCAGCTGACTTCCTGCTCGAAGGTCTTCCGGTTCTCGTCGACCGACCATGTGCCCAGGCAACGGCCCGTCTGATTGTGAAGGAAATCGGCATTGTCTGCGCTCATTGCAGTCAAGATCGAATTCGTCAGCCCAACAAAGCGACCGGGCCCAATCTGCAATGCTTCGACTTCGTTGTCGGCGTACCCAACAAAGTTCGCGGCAAATGGACCTTCGCCAGAGACGGATTGGGCCTGCGCCGATTGCAGAAACCCGAGTGTAATGACGACCCAAAGCGCGGTCGCAGAGACCGGATGAAAGAAACGCCTAGCACCCCACGGGATAGAGCATTGTGAGGACAGTACTGCCATCGGGAATCCGGTGCATTTCGGTCTGATCAGTATCATTGGAGATTCCTTGGTAGGCATTGATCGGTCTGACGGTGGTTTCTGCGCGCGGAGGACCCTGCGTCGGTGCAGCGCTGGCAGGAGTCACCCAAAGAGAGATGTCGCGCGGTGCGATGTCCGGCCGAGAGTCCTGGCGCCCGGATCCCAATACCTGCGACAGCAAGACCGCAGCCGATAGCCCCGCGACAAAAGCTCCCCACGCGCGAATGCGGACGGGTTCTGCTGGTTTGATCGAAGGAGCTCCGCGATGACGAAGACGTGGCCGGGGTCGCGTTTTCAGTGCCTCGCTCACCTCGGGGGCCGGTGCCACGCCAAGCTCCTTACGGAACAGATCGTGACACGCGAGGTGGGCTTTCAGTGCCGCTTGGCGTCGACCATGACGAACGCAAAGTGCAATCAGGGTAGCATGAGCTTCGTCCTGAAACGGTTCAAGCTCAAGCCAGCGCCGGGCGGCGGCTATGGCGGCGTCGCCTTCATTGCGTTCCGAGAGCACCTCGGCGGCCTTGGCGTGCAGGTCCGCACACAGACGGTCGCACTCGGTTTGGCGCGCTCGAAGCCACGTGTCGAAACCGAAGCTCCCGAGGTCCAAGTCAGCGCAGAAGCGGCCTCGCACCTCCATGGAATGCCTGACGATGGCATCGGACTGGCAAGTCGTCACTGCGGCCTGTGCTTCGATGAAATCCACGGACACCAGATCCGGGTTTATCCACACCTCACTTGCATCAGCCACGAGCACCTCGGCTGCGCTCCCGAGATGCGACCGCAGCCTGACCAGACATTGCCGCAACGAATGACGCGCATCGGATGTGCTTGACGCATCGCCCCACACTAGTTCGGCCAGTGCAGTGCGGCCCATACGCAGATCGCGCGAGGATGCCAGGCACGCCAGCATAGCCGTTGCTTTGGGGCCCGGTGTTGCCAGCAGCTTGCCGCAAGCATCCGTCAGGCGCAGATCGCCCAGAAAGGATAGGTGCAGGTTCGACATCTCGGACCGCCTCCAGGCTCACACCTAACATGGGCTCCTCAAAAAATCCTGCCAAAAGGCAAGATTTCCAGCCACCCACTGTCGCGTGACGGTCTGCGTGACGCTGTCGTGACGCGGTCCGCTGCAGAGGTGTTCTTCCAACAACGGCCCGAGCCGAATCAGAACAAGGAGAATGCCAGGTGAAAAATGTCCCCCGCACGCCGCTGGCTGCAATCTCGGCAGGCTTGCGTGACAACCGCCCGACAAGCAGCCGACACCGGTGCGTGCGCCAGCCGGCTTCGAACTGTGTGGCTCGTGTCAGCGGTTGCGATATCGGAATCCGTCATGATTGAATTCGTGTTGATCGCTTGTCTGGGCGGAGACATGGACACCTGCAGAACAGAAACTCGGCTCCTTACGGACATCACGCTGGTCCAGTGCATGATGGGCACCCAGTTTCTTGTTGCTGACTGGGCAGACGAGCATCCAGGCTGGTTCGTTCAGAAGCATTTCTGCCGCCAGTTCGATCCGACACGTACGAATGCCTGAACGCAAAGGATAACAGAAGGTCTGCTGGACAGCCCTATGGAAGCGCGCCGGGTCTTATGCCAGGTCAAAAACGCCGACAACAGATCGGACCCAACCGGGCGGCCGCGCAACTCGGGCTTTGTCATGCGACCATGAGATCGCCGGTCCCGATCGCGGGCACCGAGTTGGAGCTACGCCGGTCTTGCCAGCACCCTGCCCTGTCTTACGCCGATTTTATCGGACAGACCCGAGATAAGCTATTACCGCTGGTTATGCAGGAACGATGGATGCTCGGCCGTTCGGTCGCAGGAGGATCATTGAAGGTGGTCACACTTTGGCGAACCAGGCTCCGCCAGGACAGTGACGCAGACCCTTTTTCCCGAGCGGGGCTGGGCCCTCTCTGGGAGGCCACGCGCGATCTCCACGACGCAGCAGAAAGACACCCCGTAGCGAAACGAATGTCGTCAGGCACAACGAAACCAAAAGAGTGGGCCGACTGGCTGCATGCCCATTGGACGATCCAAAAGGTGCTTGATCCGCACCTGCCGTTTTGCGTTCGACGCTCGAATGCGCTGGCTCTTGACCTGTCCGCTCTATTGCCGGTGCGGGCGACGCCAAGTCCCTCGGCGGTAGATTTTGCCGCCGGGTTGACCAGCATCAAGGACATCTTAGGCGCAGCTTACCTGACGATCGGGGCCCATCGCCGAGGCGGCCGGGTGATCGAGAAGGCGATGCTGGCCGCTGGAAATCTCTTGCCTTCCAGGCACATAGTCTTTGACGATCCCAAGTCGGCAGAGCTGTTCGTGAAGCATCTGCGCGACGTGCCTGAAATCGCCAGCGGTGCACGCAAGGCCTTTTCCACCCTGATTGCCGTCATGGATGAGATCGAGGACCGCCGGTGAAAGATCGGCCCTTCGCGCTGCAGTGGTTCTGGAAAATTGTCCGGGAGGTCGCTATTGAGCGCACTATGGACGCTGTCACCCCAAAGACCCTTCACGGTATGATATGCTTCACGGGAAGAGCGATACGGGGAGGGTGGAGCGTCGATGGTGCTGAGCAGAGGTCGTTGTCAGACTCGCGCGCAGGCAAATGGCGTTGGACTTGGCGTGACTCCAGAGGCACGGGCTGGACGTTGACCGTCAACTGCCTCGAGAGCCTGATCACCCGCGGCGCAACATTCAACGGCTGCAGGTTGGATGCACGCAAGATGTCTCGACCGTTCGCCGGTTGGATGGCCCGTCTGGACCAGGCGAAATGTGCCGCATGTCCTGACCCGTTCTGACCGTGGACACCGTAAACCTCGATACATGCGACCGCGAACCGATCCACCTCATTGGAAAGGTACAGCCGCATGGCGCACTGATTGCCCTGAATGCCTCGAGTTTCGTGGCCGAGTACGCGAGCGTGAACACGGGAGAATTCGTCGGCTCGCCCCCCGAGGCGATCCTGGGCAAGAACATCGCGCAACTGATCGGGGAAGAGAACACTTCCCAGCTTCCGGATTTCCCGCTTGAACCGTCGATGCCGGACTTGCTGAAGCCGTGGTTCTTCAGCTTTGACGGTCGCGACGGCACGCCGATAAAAGTCGAATGCCTGCCGCACAGGAACAGGGACCACATCATCTTGGAGTTCCTTGAACCGGAGCCCGGTCCGGCCCCGGTCTGGGAAGACGAATACCTGCGGCGGGGCTTCATCTCGGAGCTCATCAAGCCCGACGCTCTGCACGAGCTTGCAGACGCGAGTGCGCGGATCATTCGGGATGTGACCGGGTTCGACCGGGTCATGATCTACCGGTTCGCGGAAGACAAGCATGGCGAGGTGATCGCGGAAAGCACCAGCCGGGTGCTGTCAGACTAATGCGAACCAGTCTCCGCAGGGCCGGTGACGCAGATCCTTACTCGGCATAGAGACCGCGCCATTCGGCTAGAGCGGCGGTGCGGTTCAACTTGAAAAGGCTTCGGCTTGAGAGGCTGCGTTCCTGGTTGAAGTGGTTCGAGACGGAGGCGTGGACGGAGGCAAACTTCTGCAGACATCGCATCTGACGAAAGCGCTGCATTGCCCGCTCCCGCCGTCGGAACGGGAGGTGAGAATTCTCCGCCCGGTTGTTCACCCATCGACCCATTTCGCGATCGTCGCCTCGCCCCATCTCCTTGAGGGCTGCGCCATAGGTGCGGAGGCGATCCGTCACCACCTCCTCAGGCCGGCCGTGACGCCTCATCGCTTTCCTGAGGAACTTCAGCGCTGCGGTCTTGTCCCGGGTCGTCGTGACGAAGCTTTCCAGAACCTCACCCTCATGATCGACGGCCCTCCAGAGATAATGCTGCCTGCCGTTGATCTTCACGAACATCTCGTCCAGGTGCCACCGCCACCGGCTCGAGCGCATGTCCTGGACCCGGCGCTTCCGGATCTCGGAGGCGAACATCGGACCGAGCCGGTTCCACCAGTACCGGACCGTCTCGTGGCTGACGTCGATGCCACGTTCGTGCAGCAGGTCCTCGACGTTGCGCAATGAGAGTGGGAAGCGGACGTAGAGCATCACGGCCAGGCGGATGATCTCGGGGCTCGTCTTGAAGTACTTGAAGGGGCTGCGTTTCGTCATCGGGCGAGGGTAGGGCGGGCACACTCCTGTCTCAAGGCAAGTTCTTCTGACACTGCCCTTTCGTCAGATGCGATGTCTGCAGAAGTTTGCCTCTGTCCACGCTTCTGTCTCGAACCACTTCAACCAGGACCGCAGCCTCTCCAGTCGAAACCTCTTCAAGCTGAACCGCACCGCCGCTCTTGCCGAGTGCCGCGGTCTCTATGCCGAGTAAGGGTCTGCGTCACCAACCTAGCGGAGACTGGTTCGCATTAGTCTGACAGCACGTGGAAGGCCATCGACGACTTCGCCAACTCCCGAGGTGCGGACGTCCTGGCACGCTTTACCGAGGTCGAGAGCGGGGGGAAGAACGAACGACCTGAACTGGTCAAGGCGCTGACCCTCGCCAAGCTCACCGGAGCGACCTTGGTGATTGCCAAGCTCGACCGGTTGAGCCGCAACGCGGCCTTCCTGCTGACGCTCCGGGTCCGCTACCTTTATACGAGCCAATAAAGATTTCAAAAAGCCATTCTTCGGTATCGACATAACGTGTGACAACTTAAGAGCCAATTTTGGGGTTTCCGCATTTGAATGATTTTTTTGTCGCCACACCTTGTCTCAACAAGAACTCATATTGAGGATGCGAAGCGCTGCCGATCAGAAAGTATAGCGCCGCCGTATGTATTTTTCGCCGACCTATGAAGCCGAGAAAACCGAATGCGCTAGTTTATCACGACGCTTGCATGCATTCCTGATTCATAATGGCCAGGGATTTCACATGTGATCTCCACAGGACCATCTGTCGTTTGCACAGGTACAATAAACCATTCAACCGTCCTGCCCGGACCAACTTCGACTTCCCTGATCGACCCTTTGACCTCAGTTATCAGATTGCCGTCGGCATCGGATGCCTCGATCTTGCGGGTGAATATGCGTTCACCCACTCCGTTCAGTGGGCACGCGGTCAAGTCGCGAGCATGTGGGGAGGATTTCCGACCATTTTACATTATATATCAATGGTTTAGGTGGTTGGCGGTGCTGTCAGACAAATGCGAACCAGTCTCCGCTAGGACAGCGACACTGCCCCTTAGGCGGCGCAAAGACTGCGCCATTTTGCTGCCTGCCGTTGATCTTCACGAACATCTCGTCCGGGTGCCACCGCCACCGGCTCGGGCGCAGGCCTGCACCCGGCGCTTTCGGATCCCAGAGGCCGTCTCGTGGCTCACATCGATGCCGCGTTCGTGGAGAAGATCTTCGACGTTCCGCAATGAGAGTGGGAAGCGGACGTAGAGCATGACGCAACAAGGATGATCTCAGGGGACGTTTTGAAGTACTTGAACGGTGATCGTTTGGGCATCGGAGCAGAGCAGGCCCAAGGCAGGTGCCTCTGACACTACTGGCGCAGCACTGCAAGACAAAACGACCGCACTCATCCTTGAGATATTGTCTCCTCCAGCGGCCGTCTCGTGGCCGGCTTCGCACCCGGAACCGCGTCGCCGGCCACACCAGCCGTAGCGCCACGAACCGTCAAGCACTAAGACTGCAACCGGACCTTCAATCGGGGCAGGTTAAAGTTTTCGTGCCGCACTTGGTCACCGTTCGCGGCCGATCTGTCTTGCGCGCGGACACCCCTCGCAACAAAATGTTTCCCCTATGGGAACAAAATAGCCAAAATCGTGTTATTGGTTCGTCCAGTCTTGCCGCTGGGCGGCAGCAGGGAGAACGGTTTGAGACATACGCCGCAACGCCAGCGCACCATTACAGGCCATGAGACGTGCTTGCGCGCGAGGGCCGGCGCGGGCCGGGCCTGGCACTATTCGGCGGCAGGCTCGGACACAGGCAGAGAGGAATTCCGCAGTGGGGCACGCTGCTGCCGCGGGAAGCGCCAAGAGTACTGGGCATTAAGCGTTCGGCAGTATTTCGCCCGCGCGTCGCGAATTTCTGCTGCCGCCGGTCGCGGCCCCCCTGCGCCATTGTCAGTCCTGATGTTGTAACAGTAGCGTGTCTGTTGAAAGGCAGCGGCCCGACATTTCGGAATCGTGTCAAAATTTGAACACAATCGGGTGGAAGGCTGCATGAGAGGACAAACAAGGATGAACGATATGATGGTTGGTCTTGTTCTTGCCGGCATGCTCATCGGTGCGATGGCCGCGGCTGTCTGGATCGGGACCGGCGGTTCACTCCTTCTCGCTTTCGCCCTCTACGGGATCGTGGCGGCACTATTCGTCGTGATCGGTGCCGGCGCCGCTTACCTCGCTGCCGCCCGGCGCGGCCTGGCGTCGGTGGCCTACACGCTGGGTCGGACGAGCCGATAGGCATCGGTCTCAGCGGCACGTGATGCGCCGCCGCGCCGATCTTCCCTCCCACACCCGTGAATTGGCTTTCCGTCCGGTTTCACCGATCACCGATTCCCCGCCGCACCAGCGCGCCCCCCACCGATCCGCTCTCTGACCAGCATAAGGTCCCATTCTGTGTTGGCCGGCCGCGGCGACGGCTGACCCCGGGTAAAAAAACTTCGTGCAATTCGGGGAAACGCGCTTGCCCGGGAAACGCACGATCGCCGACGTCATCGTCGAAGGACCGATCGGATCGCGCTAAAGGGCAAGAACGAGATTCGCATGTCCAAAAAGGCCCGATCCGGGCACGTGCGGAAATCTGCGACGATGTCGCGATCCTCGGTCGCCGGGTCGTGCCGGTCCAGGCGCGCGGGCCACCGGCAATCGCGCTTGCCTCCGACCACGGCCGGTACTGCAACGCGAAACGGCGAGCAACCTGCCGTCGATGTTTCAGCACCGACTCCAAAACCTCCAGATCACGTGCACAAGGGCGTCGGCCACGACGTTGAGGTGCGCCATCCCTGCGCGTCCGGGCAAAGAGATAAGCGAAAACGCGATGCGGTGCGGAAGACGTAGTCATGTGCTGCAGCAGCCCGGCGACTTTTTAATACAGATAGCGGACATTCAGTAGCTGTGGCCGCGACCTGACGGTCATGCTCGCTAGGTTGGGTGTGAGATAACGAGTGAGGCGTCGGCTCGAGCTCGAATATGGCGGCGGCGACTCGGCCCTCATGAACCCGCCCACGGTCCTGGTCCTGCAGACGGTCGGCGGCGAACTCGATTCGACTCCCACGGCGTGAACCATACGTTCGATCCCGGCGACCGGTCCTTCCCCGGCGGCTATGACATGTCGTTCAACCGGCTCTCGCGCCAGGCAGGGGCGACGAGTACACCTACTCGCTGTGCATCCGGACGGGGATATAGTCGACTTTCTCGCGTCATCGGCGATCCGACGACGGACGTTCAGCTCCCGACGGTTGGGACAGCGACCTATTGCGGGTCCGTTTCGCAGAGATCTTCCGGCCCGTCTCCGTGGCCAGAGAGGCGCCGTGACGATGGCTATGTAACCGCAGCGCAGGCGTGGACTGGCAACCGGGCTACAACATGCGGAATGAATCAGCGCCTATCGCACCGCGGCGCGGTAGACCTCAAGGGTTTCGTCGAGCATGCGCGAAACCTGCAAGTCCTCGAGAAACAACCGTCGGGCAGCGGCACCGACGCGCCTGCGCTGGTCGGGAGACTCGGCCAGGTCCTGGACACGCCGACGAATGTCGGCCACGTCGCCGACGCGATGGAAGAATATGGTTTCGCCGTCCAGGAAGATATCGTCAGTCCCCTCAAGCCTTGACGCCAGCACGGGCACAGATTGCCGCGCCGCCTCCAGCACCGTGTAGGGCAGGCCTTCGCTGAGCGATGGCAGACACAGAAGGTCGGTCCGGGTCAGGATCGACGCGATGTCGTCGCGAAAACCTGAAAAATGCACGTATCCCTCGAGCCCGGCAGCCGCGACCTGCTCGCGAAGACGTCGCTCCTCTCGGCCCGTGCCGACGACGAGAAGCCGGATTTTTTCCTCGCCGGTTGTGACCATCTCTTGCAGAGCGTCGATCAGGAAGCGATGCCCCTTGCGCGGGTCAAGGCGGCCTATCATGGCCAGCACCACGGAATCCTCCGGCCAACCGGTCTCGGTGGATAGGTCGAACGGCGGAGGTGGTGCCGCGAGGGCTTCCATCCCATTGCGGCTGAGAATGACCGCGGAGGAGGGGATCCCGAGCGTCTCGACCAAGTAGTTCACGACGTTTGACGAAACCGCGATGAAGCGAAAGCCCGCGATCCGGCAGAGCCAGAGAGCAGCTTCGTGCAGCCATTGCCGAAGCCGCCCATCGTGATCCTCGCGATAAACGGAATGCACTGTTGCGACGCGACCCTTTACCCCGGTCGCCAACACGGCGAGCGCCGCCCAGTACTGTGATTGCGTGTTGTGCGCATCCACGAGGCCGATTCTGGCGTGGCGGACAAGACGGACTAGATCGATCACTATGCGTGGGTCAGCTCTGCGGCGGGAAATGGCGACGACGGGAATGCCTTCCTGCAGGAGAGTCTGATGAAGGCGCGATCCTTCGATCACCACAACCCGGAAGACCGCGCCGTTGTGGTGCAACTCCCGCGCTGTCTGCACGATTCGCACGTCCACCCCACCATGCCGGATTGCGAGGCACACGACGAGGAGAGGCGGCAGACTCGCGGTGGCCTCCAGATGTGGAGGCTCTTCGCTTCGGGCGGCTTTACGTTGAGGCAGCATGTCATTCTGAACGAGCGTCGGCGAGGGCGTCCGGCTAAAGCGTCGGTCGCACGCGCACTTGGCCGCAATTGTCAACCGAGAGCAAGTCCGTTTTTGCTCACTCGACATGACGCGAGCGCCACGCACGGCGCTGTGAGCAAACCGGAGAGCAGGGGCACGAGATACGTCAGGCCAAGCCACGGCCTGCTGGACGGTCGGCGGGTCCGGGACACGGCTGTTTTGGGCGCAAAACAGCCCGTTGCGGGTCGCCGCTTGCAGATGCACAGCCTTGTCCTGTCGCGAATGGACGTTCCCCCTTCGGTTGTTGCCACGCCATCTGACGCGTGCTCCCAGCCCCGTTCAGCACGGCGGAGGTCAGTTCGCCTTGCGCAGGAAGTCGCGCACTTTCCGAACGGCTTCAGCATCGAAGAGCACCATCAATGCGGCGTACATGGCGATGCCCACGGTGGTCGCGAGAGCAAGCGACGCGACCCGCGAGACATCTGCAAGGCCCTGCACGAACAGGACACCTGCGCCCATGAGGAGCGCGAAGGTGGCCGGTCGCAGCACCGCGGCGACGACTTGGGTAATTGACGCCACGCCGATCGCGTGCGTCACCACGACGCGCGCGATCCCGGCAAGGCATTCGCAGACGAAGAGCGCGATCGCGATGGCGGTGAGATCCTTAAAGATCGCGGCAACGGTCCACAGGACCGGCACGATGATGGCGGCCTCGACGATGTTGACGATCATCAGCGTCCTGGGACGACCGGTCGCCTTGAGGAGGTCGCCAATGGTCCATCCGAGTGTCTGCGGGATCCCGATGAGCGCGAGGAAGACCAGTGCCGGCGCCGCGTACTCATAGGATTCGCCGAAAACGAGCGGCACAAGATCCGACGCTACGACCGAAATTCCGATCGAGATGGGGGCGATCAAGGCCATGCAGCCATGGATCGTGCTCAGAAAGATCCTTTGCAATCCGCTCTCGTAGCGACCAGCCTCGATGAAGCTCGGAAAGACAACGCGGGTAATCGCGCCGTTGATCCCGGAGATCATGATCTCCGGCAGGCGCGAGGCCAGAAAGTAGCCGGCCAGCGCAATTTCGCCAACCCAGACCGCGATTGCCGCCTGGTCGGATCGCATTCGCAGCACGAAGACAAGTCCCGTGACGAATATGTTTACTCCGTAGCCAAGCAGTGACCGCGCCCGATCCCGCGAAAAAGGAGCGCCGACGAACTTCGGCATGTCCGGGCGCCAGAGGATGAATGTCGACCTGATCACACTGCCGGTTAGGTGACCGATCGCGAAGCTTGTCGGCCCAAAGCCGAGAAAGACGGTAAGAAACGTCACTAGCGCCTTGGACGTCACGCCGAGTATCTCGGCGACGGCAACTTCGTTGAAGCGCATAAGGCGCAGAAGAATAGATTCATGGATTGCGCCGGCTGCCTGCACCGGGAAGAAGAACGCCATGACCGCCAGCAGTTCTCCAAGCTGATGGCGGTCGAAGCCCCCCGCCAGAACGCCCGAGACAGCAAGCGTCGCAGTCGCCTGGATCGCACTGAGCCCAAGGACAAGGTAGAAGGCCGTGGCGAGAGTCTCGGCCGTTCCGGTGGGCTCGAACACTATCGCATCGCGTAGCCCAAAGTCCCGCGCGACATCCACGAAATAGACGATGAGCAGAGCGGTCGCGACAAGTCCCATGTCGGCCGGCGAAAGCAGGCGGGCGAGACCAACTGTCGTGAGGAAATTGATGAGTCGCGAAAAGACGTAGGACGACAGCGTGATCGACAGCCCACGCGCCATCTTGCTCCCGTAGCCGCTCGAAGGGCCCCTCTTCACGCTTGCATTCTCACTTCGGTGGTTGCGGTCACAGCCCGACATGTTGTGAGGCACTGGCCTCACATCCTCTCACTTGGGCCCCTGCCGACGAGTCGAGCGATAGGACGGCGCCCATGAATCCTCATGTGCCTGTACTGTGCGAAATATGCCAGCATCGTCCTGGAGATGCACATCGTAATCATCTAGCCGCTCCGGTTGCGACACATTCGTGCACAATTCGAGTATTGCCACGGTCATGGCGCTGCTTCATGCACAGTGCCCTTTTGCCTCCTAGACGGGAGAGGCCACTCCAGTCGAAGTGGGTAGGGCACGCCTTCACCATGCCGCATCAACCGGCATCTTCATTTCGGTGTGCGGTTCGAAGCGGTCGCCGGCGAGAAGCGGGTCACGAGCCGAACAGCCTCTACATCTATTCCTCTCCGAGAGCCAAATTCGTTTGGCGGCACACCGCGTGAACGCCGCCATGCGCCCGCGCACCGTACCTTGGGGGTTTCCGATGCAAAAAACGTTCATCAAAGCGGACGCGGCTGTCGACGGAAAGGCGACGAGCGCGAAAAAGACTTTGGACCTCTGTGCCCATCATGCTAAGGGAATGGCATTGACGTGATGGGGAACGTTCGGCCGGTAACGATATTTCGACCTAGTTCAGTGTTAACTGGCTTGGTCCGTGTGTGGATAGGAGGTGCGACTTCAATCCGGCTGGCCAATGAGCTAGGGCTGAATGTTCGACGATGCTGCTCTTCCGGTCTTGCCGAACGAGCCCCTTCACGGTGTTCGGAGCCGATGTCGCTCGTGCGTCGTGACTCTAGTAGTGTCGTGGCTCTTGTAGAGTAGCTTTGGGGGTGCGTAGTGGAAACGTTGCAGCAAGATCAAGTTGCGTTTGACATTGTTGAAGAGATTGATGTTCTGCCGAGCTCCGTGAATGCACGCATAGTGGCGGCCTCGGATGTCATATCTCGGGTGTCTCCGACGAAGATGCCGTATCCGTTCCTGAAGCGCGTTCTAGACCTGGCCTTTGTTGCGGCTGCAGCTGCGCCACTAACGATCATTGCGCCCTTCATCGCGGCGGCCATCTATCTCGAAGATCGAGGCCCGGTCTTCTACGCGCACAAGCGCACCGGAAAGGGCGGCAAGACCTTCAGGATGCTGAAGTTCAGAACCATGGTTCCGGATGCAGATGAGCGGAAGGGCGAAATCATCCACCTCAATGAGTGCCGGGGAAGCTTTAAGATGACCAACGATCCACGCATTACGCGCGTCGGACGCTTTCTGCGCGTGACGAGTCTGGACGAGATCCCACAGCTTCTGAACGTCTTGATGGGGCATATGACGCTAGTAGGACCGCGCGCTTGCTCCGTGCCGGCGCAGGACTATGCAGCGTACCAACTTAAGCGTCTGGACGTCGCGCCAGGAGTAATCGGCCCGGCACAGATCTGGATTCGGCACGCGCATTTCGATGAGAAAGTCGAACTGGAACTCGTGTATCTGGATCGCCAGAGCCTCAAGCTCGACATCTATCTTCTCTTCCGGGCACTGCTGGTCCTTCTGCGGCCTAATGGAGTATAAACCCTGGCTACACGTAACGGCAGAGTTGAGCCGTCCCTTGTCGGGATCGCACTCGCGACATTCGTGGCCAGCCCGGCCCTGATTACCGCGATTTCGCTCGACGTCGCGCTTGAAGCACTAAGCGTTATGTCGCTCGGGGCGCTGGCAATCGTGGCGATCGCCCGACCGTCGATCGCTGTCTTCGGCTGCGCCCTCGCAATCTTCACCAACTCGCCGATGGTTCTTGCCGAAGCGACGGGCTTCACATCGCTCACCGAGGTGGTTTTCCTGGCTCTCCTCGCCGTCTTCCTCAAGGACTGGATGACCGAACGGGAGAGGGTATTTCGTGCCGCGGCGCCCGTTCTTGTAACTGTTCTGTACTTCACTTCCGTTTGCGCGGGACTTCTCGTGTCCGATCACGTCACCGCGACGATCCGCGGACTAATGGAGCTCGGGCGCTTTATAATTCTTGGCTGCGCCTTCATCCTCGTGATTAATTCGTCGACCAGGTTCAAGGCTGCCGTGCTCGGAGTCGTGGCCGGAGCGGTGCTCCTAAGCTCTCTCACAATTCTTCAGTACGTCCTTGATCTGAAGAACCAGACCTTCTTCGGCTACGCCAAGAACCACATAACCTACATGTTCGGCCAGATTGACGAGGTTCGGTTCGGTGGCCCCGTAGCCGAGCCAAATTTCTACGCTCAGATCCTACTTCTGGCCTACCCCGTGTCGCTTTGCCTCGCGCTTGTCGACCACGGACGCGGTCGCGTCCTGTTCTTTACCTGCGCGGCTGTCATATTCGCAGGAGTCATCTTGACTCAGTCCCGTGGCGGCATGGTCTCGCTCGCCGTCGTCTCGCTTCTCGCCACCTTCCTGATTAAAGCGCGCGCGCCCGTCATCGTCTTGGCCTTGGTGTCGATCGTCTTCCTGTCGTTGCTCGTCGTGTCGTCTGAGGCCGGAGAGCGTATCACGATCGCGATCCAAGACGTTCAAGCGCTGGTGACGCTGAAGGGCAACGTGACCGACGAAGCCATCGCCGGACGAGTTTCCGAAATGCTGGCCGCCTGGCACCTCTTCTTAGAAAATCCGCTGTGGGGTACCGGATATGACACATTTGAACGGCTCTATCAGGACACGGCGAGACGATTCGACTTGATGGCGCGGGGAGAAAACAGGCAGGCACACAGCCTTTTTCTCGAGATACTTGCTGAACGCGGCGTTATAGGGTTCCTCGCCTGGAGCGCTCTTCTCTGGTTCGCCTTTTCTGCTGCCTTGGAAGGAATGCGCAAGTTTTCAGGAGAACGAGATCGGTTTGGGGAGGCGGCCTGTGCCGGGCTCATGATTGCCATGGTCGGTAACCTGCTCACGGCCATTTTCCTGCATGAGGCATTTCCGTGGTATTTCTGGTTTCTAATTGCCCTGGTTTGTTCGGCCCCCAACGCCGTTCTTGGATCCGGACTAGAACGCGGAAGGGATAGCATCTGGTAAACGATACAGCGGATCGACCGCAGCGCAGCGTGATGCGCTTTCTCCTTATATACGTTCCCCTCGTTCTCGCCTTCGGTGCCCTTGCCGGAATGTTTGGGCATGATTCCGCCAAGCGTGACATCCCCGTCTTTGAGGCAGACGCAACATTGCTGTTTCGCTTCGGTCTGGAGTACATGCCCACGAATCCCGCCTTCGAGTCGTGGCGCGGCGATCCTATCCGTCTGCTCAACGACGACGCGGTGCAGACAGAGATCCAGGTCCTTGGAAGCCGGCGCGTTCTTCAGAGCACGCTCGCTTCACTTTCCGAAGACAACGCGCCCGCTCCTTCGATCGAGGAAGCCAACCGAGTCCTGAGCATCCGGAGAATCCAAGGCACGAACGTTGCACGGATCAGCTATCGCAGCCCGAACCCGGAACTGGCAAAGCAGTTGGTTGATCGACTGATCGCCAGCTACCTCGAGATACGCACGGAGCTTCTGGAGAGACAATCTGGCGACACCCTCATGTCGCTCGCCGAGGAGCTGCGTGAGAACTGGCTCAAAGCGGAGGAACGCCTTGCACGGTACGAGCGCGATGCGAAAATCAACGAGATCAGCGCTGCTAGCAGCGTTGGTGGCGATCTGTCAGTGGACTGGGTGCTTCAGCGGCAGTCGCTCGAGTCCGAGGTACAGAACGCGCGGCGGCTCTTCGAAGACGCCTCACGCCTGGCAGATCAGAATCGGCTCGCCGAAGAGGTACAGGCGGCGATGGGATCAACCATTGAGGTTCTCGACGTCGCAGCCGTCGGCGCCCAGCCGGTCGGTCTTAGTCTCCTCCAGAAGACAGCGGTCTCTGCGGCATTGGGCGCGACAGCCGGCCTCTTGATCGCCTTGATTTTTGGGTGGCGTCGAACCGCGTAGATGTTGGAAGAGGGAAGCATCATGGCGCAATACCTTTTCGCCTGCGGCTGCGGCTTTGTTGGTCGGTACCTTTCCAGATGTCTCCTCGCGGCCGGCGACGAGGTGGTCGTACTGGGCAATCTGTCGAACAGCGCTCTGACGAAGCTCGTTCCGGGATGCGAGCTTCTCGAAGGCGACGTCCGGAAGCCCGATGATGTCGAGGCTGCAAACAGTTCTTCAGACGTTGTTTTTCACCTCGCTGCCGTCGCCTCCGTGGGACCTAGCAACAGGCGCTGGAGCAAGAGCCATCATACAAGTCAGTCGGGTTCGGCGATCGTTTTTGAAGTCGCCGCCCGGAGCAAGGTCGGGCACGTCGTGTACGCTTCATCCGCAGCAGTGTGCGGGGGCAATGCCTAACTGCAGCTTGCAGAGCCAGTGACACCGGCTCCTCTGACCGCCTATGGCGTCGACAAGCTGGGGAGCGAATTTCGCGCTGCGGTCACCGCGCGCGTTCATGGCCCCGACGGTCGGCAAACGCCCCTTCAGTAACCTAGGAACGGGCCAGGATCCGCCCTCACCATACTCCGGCGTGTTTTCGATTTTCGTTCCAAGCCCAGACGAGACGAGCCCTTCGTGATCTACGGCGAAAGTTCTCAGTCGCGAGACTACATCCACGTCTCCGATGTTGTCGAAACCCTCGTGGCCGCGATGCTGCGACCGCGTGAAGGTCCCTAAGTTAACGCAGCCAGCGGCCGTGGTACGACAATTTCAGAGTTATTGATGGTGATGTCAGGCCTCACGGACGAGTTCCCGCGGATCACGCACGCTGAGGCGCGCAGAGACATCAAGCATTCCCTCGGCTCGACCGAGTGGATGCAAAAGTCCTAGGCGTACAAGCGTATATTGGGCTGGAGGAGGGATTGATGCTCCCCGCAAGTGTACCTGTTATCGCCTCTTGTTGAAATGCCTAGGTGTCGTCATGCTCAATAGCACGACGTCGATTCCGTCATGCGCGACGCTTTGCTGGCCGCGTGCAACCCGAAGCGCTCTGAACAGAAACGG